>JAAZNP010000039.1 GCA_012798235.1 Parcubacteria group bacterium | reverse complement strand
TTTAATAAGTTTATAAATGCAGTTTCTGAATTGGGATTATACTGGATGATATTAAATGAACCTCCTGTTCAATAACCTTATTTTTTCTCTATATCTAGTATTTGTTTGAGAAAGTAATTCAAGCCAATATTTAGTTTCTCTTGCTTCTTTTTTACAAATATATATTTTGTTTTTAAAATCCCTTTTAGATGATGCGCCGTTGGCTTCGCAATAATTAGCACCAATACTTGTCGCAGAACGAACTAACTGATTAATAATTATGGCGTTAATATTGTTCTTGCTTATAGAATTGACAAATCTGATTACTTCTATTCCAAATAGTTTTGTTCTTTTTTCTAAGTTATATTCCATAACAGTGGGGCTACATTACTAATTTTAAATTTTATAATTTTAAATCAATTTTAAATGTTTTAATGTTTTAAAATTTAATCATTTAGATTTCAATTAAAATTTAAAATTTAGCCTTTAAAATTAGAATTGCGAGACTAATTGATATACAGGAACAATGAGTGAGAGAGCAATACCGCCTACTACAACACCCAAAAAGAGCAACATGGCTGGCTCAATAAAGGAAACTAAAGTTTTAAGCGAAACATCAATTTCTGATTCATAAAAATTGGCTAAAGTATTTAAAATCTCTTCAGTATGGCCGGCTTTTTCTCCAATGGCTAAAAGATTAATTACTACTGGCGGAAAAACTTTTTCTTTTCTAAAAGAATCACCAATTGATAATCCCTTGGCTAAATATTCTTTGGAAATGCGGATTAAAGCTGCTTCATATTTGGGATTACCAACTGCCTGAGCCGTAACTTCAATCGCTTGGACAATAGGCATGCCAGCTTTGATTAAATTGGCTAATACGCTAGAAAATCTTTGCAAAGCCAATTTATCAATCAGGTTTCTGGCCGCAGGAATTTTTTCTAAAATTTTAGTAAATTGCATCCGACCATTTTTGTTTTTGGCAAAATAGAAAAACAAACCAAGAGGTACTGCAATAAATAAAGGCACAAAAATATAAATATAGCGATTTAAAAACATGCCTGTGCCTAAAACTATTCTTGTATAAGTCGGTAAGGGCTTACCGGTGGACATAAACATCTCGCCTAATTTGGGCACAGCAAAAGTCACCAAAAACACAATCATAAAAAATGAGGCTACCATCAATAAAGCAGGATAGATCAAAGATGATTTTACTTTGGAACTTAAATCTCTTTCCCTTTCTAAATCCTGAGAAACTTGGGCTAAAGTAGTTTCTAAATTGCCTGATGTTTCTCCAGCTTTAAGCAAGTTGGCGACTACTGGAGAAAAATATTCGGGATGTTTGGAAAAAGTAAACCAAAAAGGTTTGCCCTGCTCTAAATTAGAACGAATTTCTAATAAAAATCTTCTGGCGGGGCCAGATTGAAAATCTTCAATCAAAATATCAATAGCAGAAAATAAATCAGTACCGACTTTTAACATTAAAGCTAAATATTTAGTTAAAAATACTTTATCAGTTAAAGTTAATTTTTCTTTAAATAAATTAATTTTACCTTTTTTAGCCTCAAAACTAACTGGTTTAACAGAAACTGGTCTTAAATTTTGACTGGCCAAATATTCCAAAGCAGCCTGTAAATTAGGTTGATTTACATTCCCCTCTTTAATTCTTCCTTTAAAATCTTGAGCTAAATAATGAAACAACATAACGATACTAATATACGAATGAATACGAATTATACAAATACATTATATCATTTAAATTCAGACTTGTGTATTGTATCTATTCTAACAATTC
>JAAZNP010000038.1 GCA_012798235.1 Parcubacteria group bacterium | reverse complement strand
GCGAGGAGATTGTAGAAGAAATTAAAACCTCTTTTGGAAATAAAGAAATATCAGAAGATGAGAAATTTAGATTATTAGAAGAAGTTCAGAAAATAATCGATAAAATCAATAAAATGTTAGACGAAAAAACAGAGAACAAAACTAAAGAAATTTTAGAAAGTTAATTATGCTCACTATAATTATTAGTCTTTTAGCTATTAACTTGTTAATTATCGCTCATGAATTTGGCCATTTTCTCTTGGCTAAATTTTATGGAGTAAAAATTGACGAATTTAGCATTGGTTTTCCTCCGCGCTTATTTAAAATCAAAAAAGGCGAAGTGCTTTATTCGATTAATGCGATTCCTTTTGGCGCTTTTGTAAAATTAAGCGAGGATTTGCCCCCTACTGATAAAAGAAATTTTTTGAGCAAACCGGCCTCACAAAAGGCTATTATTTTTCTGGGAGGAGTTTTAATGAATATTATTATTGCTTTTATTGTTTTTGTTTTAATGTTTAGTTTTGGCTTTCCTAAAGTATGGTTACCAACTAATTATTCTTATCTTATTTCTGAAGGAGCAACTATCTTAAAATATCCTTTGCCTCAAGCTATTTTGCAAACAGGGCATTTTATGTATTATGTTTTGGTTCAGTCTTTGATTGGCTTAAAAATTGCTTTTATTAAAATCTTTACTCATTTAGATGTTAGCGATTTAGTGGGACCAGTGGGTTTATTTGCTTTAACGTCCAAAGGGTTCCAATATAGTACCACTTATGGTTTTTATATTGTTGGTTTAATCTCTTATGCTTTGGCTATTTTTAATCTTTTACCGATCCCGGTAGTTGATGGTGGCCAACTATTATTTTTGGTTATAGAAAAATTAAGGAAAAAACCCGTTGCTCGCAAGACCGAAGAAATGATTACTAATGTTGTTTTTGCCTTGTTGATTCTTTTGGCTATTTTGGTAACAATAAAAGATGTTCGCTTCTTTTATTTTCATTAATTATGAAAGCTTCAGATCTACATTTAAAAACTTTAAAAGAAGTGCCCAAAGATGAATCGGCAATTAATGCTCAATTATTAATTCGGGCCGGTTTTATTGAAAAATTAACTTCGGGTGTTTATAATTTTCTTCCTTTAGGATTGAAAGTGATTTATAAAATCGAAGATATTATTAGAACCGAGATGAATAATTTAGGCGGTGAGGAAATTTTGATGGCGGCTTTACAGCCACAAAAGAATTGGGAGCAAACTAAAAGATGGAAAACTTTTAACGCTTTGTTAAAAGTTAAATCTCAGTACGAGCAATGGTATGCTTTAGGCCCCACCCATGAAGAAGTAGTAACTCCTTTAGCCAAACAATTTGTTTTATCTTACAAAGATTTGCCTTTATATCTTTACCAGATTCAAACTAAATTTCGCGATGAGCCGCGACCTAAATCAGGTTTGCTCCGTACTCGAGAATTTATCATGAAAGATTTATATAGTTTTCATAGAGATGAAAAAGATTTAGATTCCTATTACGAAAAAGTTAAAAAAGGTTACTTCAAAATTTATGCTCAACTGGAATTACCAGTAATGATGGTTGAAGCTTCTGGTGGCACTTTTTCTAAATATTCTCATGAGTTTCAAACAATTACCGAATCTGGAGAAGATACCATTTATCATTGTTCTCACTGTGGCTTTACTCAAAATGCAGAAATTATCGAGAATAAAAAACAATGCCCCCATTGCAAACATCAATTAGAAAAACTTAAAGGTATTGAGGTTGGCAATATTTTTAAATTAAAAGACAAATATGCGCAACCTTTTGGGCTGACTTATATAGATTTTCATGGTCATAAAAGAATAGTAATGATGGGTTGTTATGGTTTAGGTGTTTCTCGTTTAATGGGCGCTTTAGCGGAAGTGAGCCACGACCAACATGGTTTGATTTGGCCAGCGGCAGTAGCGCCCTTCAAATATTATCTTTTGCCTGTATTAAGCGGTGACAAAAAATTGGACCAATCTATTAAAAAAGCAACGACTGATTTATATCAAGATTTAATCAAACAAAAAGTCGAAGTATTATATGACGATCGCCAGGATGTTTCGACTGGTGAAAAATTAAATGATGCTGATTTATTAGGCGTACCTTATCGTTTGATTATTAGTAGCCGTACCATTAAGAACAAATCAGTAGAGATTAAAAATCGCAAGACTGGTCTTATCAAAACAATAAAAATTAAAACTTTTCTCAAAAATATTTAATATGGGAATTACTTTTAAAAGAAAAATTCGTCATCGTGGGCAAGAAATTGGTATCGATTTAGGAACGACCAAAGCCTTGGTTTATGTAAGAAATAAAGGAATCGTTATTAACGAACCAACGGTAGTAGCGATTAATAATAAAACTAACCAAATTCTTGCTATTGGTCGCGAAGCTGTGGAAATGATTGGTAAGACGCCTCCTCATATCAATGCCATTCGCCCTTTAGTTAATGGAGTTATTTCTGATTTTGAAGTTACAGAAAAAATGCTGCGTTACTTTTTAGAAAAGTCAGAAAAGAAAAACTTTTTAGGCAATCTTTTTAATTGGAGTCGTTTAGTGGTTAGCATTCCTTGCGGTGGAACCGAAGTAGAAAAAAGAGCCGTAGAAGACGCGGCGAAATCAGCTGGCGCTAAAGAAGTTTTTTTGATTGAAGAACCAGTAGCGGTGGCTTTAGGTATGCGTTTGCCCATTCAAGAATCATCTGGAGTTTTTGTAGTAGACATTGGTGGTGGCACTACCGAAGCTGCGGTTATTTCTTTAGGCGGAATTGTTGTCTATAGAAGTTTACGCGTAGCAGGAGATAAATTAAACGATGATATTATCTATTATCTCAAAGAAAAATATAAAATAGCTATTGGCGAAAGAACAGCCGAGATGGTGAAAATTGCTATTGGTTCGGCTATGGATTTAGGTACTAATCAAGACGCTAAAATAAAAGGTCGTGATTTAACCAAAGGCTTACCTAAAGAATTAAAGATCAAAGAAGCTGATATCAGAGAAGCAATTACTCCTTCTCTTAATAAAATTATTGATGCTGTTCAAGGAACATTAGAAGAAACGCCACCCGAATTAGTCTCGGATATTATTTCCAGTGGTATTTATCTTTCTGGCGGCACTTCTTTACTTCGAGGTTTGGATAAATTAATATCTGATAATATCGGTTTACCAGTAAAAATAGTTGAGGACCCGATTACTGCTGTGATTCGCGGTATTGGTTTGGCTCTGGAAGATTTAAACCAATATCAAGACTTCCTGATTAATATTAATCGCGAAAAACCACCTGTGTAATGATGAAAAAAAATAAATTAGTTTGGAATTTTCTTAGCGGAGTGATTATTATAATCGCTCTCTTTTTAATATTTAAAATTTATTTCTTAGTACAAAATCCCTTACAAGAAAATACCATCATAATTTTAGGTAATGAAAATCAAACCATCCTGTTTAAAACATTTAATCGTTTAAACAGTTGGTTTAATGATTTTTTCCATTTCAATTCATTGCGTAACCAAGTGCAAAATCTTAAAGAAGAAAATAACAATTTATTAGAGCAATTAGTAGAATTAAAAAATTTACAAGAAGAAAATAGTAGTTTGAAAGAAGCCTTTAATGTTAAGCAAACTGCCAAATGGCATTTAGTACCCGCCCAGATTATAATGATTGATCCTAGCGGTTTAACTGGTAATTTTTGGATTAACCAAGGTCAAAATAATGGTTTAAAACCAGGCATGAATGTTGTTTTGGCTAATCAAGTTTTAATCGGCACTTTAAAAGAATGTTTTTCTAATTATTGTCGCGGTGAATCAATTTTTGCTCCTCAAACAAGAATTGGTGTCAAGGATGTAGCTAATAATTTTTTAGCGATTATTGAAAAAGATAATCAAGGAAGATTTATCTTAAAATTAGTGCCTCGAGAAGCTAATATTCAACCCAATGATTTATTAATTACTTCTACCGAGAACAATAATTTTGTACCTGGTTTATTAGTTGCTAAAGTCAAAAGTTTAATCCCTTCAGAATCATCTCTTCAGGAGTATCTTGTGGAACCGTTATTTATTTCCAATCAATTATTTTCAGTATTTGTAATCACCAATTCTGTTTTTTAATGCTAAGATTTGTCAAAAATTTTGTTTTCTTTATAATTTTTTGCCTCTTCCAAATATTTTATCAAGGCAATTTTTTTGTTAAGCCAATTATCGACCTGCTTTTAATATTCCTAATTTTAAGTTTTTTTGATTTTCCCACTATTTACATAACTATTTTAATTCTGATTAGAGGAATTATTTTTGATAGCTTATCTGGTTTGCCTTGGGGGATTAATTTATTGAGTCTAGCCATTACTTTTCTGTTCGGGTTTCTTTTAACTAGATTTTTAGAACGGGAAAATTTTATTTCCCGAATAATTATCGGGGAAACCATGATGGGTAGTTATTGGCTAAGCCTTTATTTGATGAGTTTGCTTATAGCGCATCAGCCTTTAGGCGTGATCATGATTTTAAATTTCTTTATTAATAGTTGTTTGTATTCTGGTTTTCTATTTTTCAATTATTATGTTTTCGCGAAAAAAAATAATTATCAGAGATAAGCATTTGCTTGACCCTGAAGAAATTTTGATTGATAAGAAAGTTGAAGAAATGGGGGAAAGTCCTTTGGTTAAATTAGAATGGCCCCTCTCGTCTTTTTTTGTTAAGATTTTATTTTTTATTTGTTTAGTTTTGATTTTATTGATTTTGGGACGCTTGGTTCAATTACAAATTATTAAAGGTAATTATTATACAGAGTTAGCTAATTATAATAAAACTCGTTATTACATTATTAATGCCCCCCGAGGGATTATTTACGATCGTAATAAAGAACCCTTGGTTTTGAACTCGCCTTCTTTTAGTTTAACAATGGTGCCTCTGGATTTACCCCGCGACGAAAATGAACGCAGTGCTTTAATTAATCAGATTACTACTATTTTTGATATTAATCCTGAGGATATCATTAATAATTTAAAGGAAAAGAATAAATTAAATTCTATTGATCCTATTTTATTAAAATCAAATGTGAGTGTTGAAGAAATGAGAAAATTTGAAGCTAATGTGCCGGCTAATAAAGGATTTATGGTTATGTCGGATACTAGTCGTTATTATCCTTATGCTGATGCTGCAGCTCATGTATTAGGCTATATTGGTAAAATATCCGCGAGCGATAAAGAGATTTATAAGTCCTATCCTTTAACTTCTATGGTTGGTAAAGATGGTTTAGAGGCCTATTATGAAAAGTCTCTTCAAGGTCAATGGGGGAGAAGATTAGTGGAAGTTGATGCTTATGGCAATGTGAAACAAGATTTAGGTACCTTAAATCCTCAAAAAGGCAATGACTTAATTACAACAATTGATATTGGCTTACAGCAAGAATTATATGAATCATTAAAAAATCGTTTGCAAGAATTAGGAGTCTCTGGTGGCGCTGGTTTAGCTTTAAATCCCAAAACTGGCGAAGTTTTAGCTCTCGTAAGCTTGCCCAGTTTTAATCCTAATATTTTAACCAAAGGAACGCCAAAAAATATTATTGAAGATTATTTGACGAGTAAATCCCGACCCTTATTTAATCGCGTAATCAGTGGTTTGTATCCGCCGGGTTCTTTAATTAAACCCTTAATGGCAGTAGCTGCTTTAGAAGAAAAAATTATTGACCCAGCAAGAACTATTTATGACGAAGGTAAAATAGTAATTACTAGCCCCTATGATCCCAAAGAAAAATATACTTTTAATGATTGGCAACCTCACGGTTGGGTTGATATGCGTAAAGCTATCGCTGTTTCTTGCAATGTTTATTTTTGGGCAGTTGGTGGTGGCTTTAAAGATATCTCAGGATTAGGTTTAGCTAAAATTCAAAAATATTGGAATTTATTTAATTTGAATAATAAACAGGGGATAGATTTGGATGATGAAAATAATAGTGTTTTACCTAGTGAAGATTGGTTGAAAAAAATACGTCCTAATGACCCTATTTGGAAATTGGGGGATACTTATAACATTTCTATTGGCGAAGGTGGCTTAAGCTTGACACTGCTTCAAATGGCTGATTATATATCTACTATTGCCAATAATGGCGTTTTGATGAAACCGTTCTTAGTGAAAAGCATTATTGATCTTAATGGCAATATTATTAAAAATACAGAACCAGTAATTGCTTCTAAACTTAATGTTAATTTGGATAATTTAAAAATAGTTCAAGAAGGAATGCGTCAGGTGGTAACTAGTGGAACAGCCACTAGTTTAAATGATTTGCCCATTAAAGTTGCTGGTAAAAGTGGTTCTCCTAAGTTTATTTCTTTGGGCAAAGAACAATATCATGCTATTTTTGGAGCTTATGCTCCTTATGATGATCCGCAAATCGTTCTCTTAATTTTAATTGAAAAACCACCCCAGGGAGCGGTGGCTACTATCCCTGTTGTCCATGATGTTATGTCTTGGTATTACGAAAACCGTTTAACCACTTCTACTGTTTCCAATGTTAATTTAAATGAATTATGATTAAAAATTATTTATCGCCAGAAGCCTATAAAAAATTAAAAGAAGAATTGAACTTTTTAAAAACCACTAAAAGACAAGAGGTGGCTTTAAAAATTCAAGAAGCCAAAGAATTGGGTGATTTATCAGAAAATGCTGCCTATCAAGAGGCTAAAGATACCCAAGCCGCCCTAGAGACAAGAATTTTAGAATTAGAATTACTTCTTAAAAACGCCGTTCTGATTCATCCTAAAAAAGGGAATGGTTTTGTAGAATTAGGTTCTACTATTGTAGTGCAAAGTTTAACTTTACCTAAAATTAAACGTCAGTTTACAATTATCGGTGCTCATGAGACTGATCCTAACGAAGGCAAAATATCCAATGAATCTCCTTTAGGCAAATCTTTCTTAGGGCACAAAAAAGGTGAGGTAGTTATTGTCAAAACCCCCAAAGGTGATGTAAAATACAAGATAGTAGAGATTAAATAATATTATGCTGGATGATATCATAAAGGAGCGAATAAAAAAAATACACCAATTGAAAAAATTGGGGATTGACCCTTATCCGGAGAAAACTAAACGGCAATTTACGATTGCTGAAGTTTTAAATAATTTTGCTTCTTGGAGTAAAAATAAAAAGAAAATAATTATTGCGGGTCGTATTTGGTCTTTGCGCGGTCATGGTGGCGTTATGTTTTGCGATATCAAAGATGAAACTAACAAATTACAGTTAGTATTGAAATCAGATATTTTAGGTACTGAAAAAGTGAAACACTTTGAAAAATATTTTGATTTAGGGGATTTTGTGGAAGCGCAAGGAACTTTGTTTATCACTAAAAGAGGAGAAAAAAGTTTATTAATTAATGATTTTCATTTATTGAGCAAAAGTTTAAGGCCTTTACCAAAAGCATGGTTTGGTTTGGAAGATGCCGAAGAAAGATTTCGCCGCCGTTACCTTGATTTATTAGAAAACGAAGAAGTGAAAAAAAGATTTATTTGGCGTAGCCAAATTATTACCAACATTAGAAATTTTTTAAATAAACAAGGGTATTTAGAAGTAGAAACTCCAATTTTGCAAACCGTCTATGGAGGCGCTAATGCTAATCCTTTTTTAACTAAATTAGATGCTTTAAAAATAAAACTTTATTTGCGGATCGCGCCAGAATTATATTTGAAAAGATTATTAATTGGTGGTTTTGAAAAGATTTACGAAATCGGTAAAAATTTTAGAAATGAAGGTATGGACCGAGAGCATAACCCAGAATTCACCATGATAGAATTATACAGTGCTTATCAAACACGAGAAGATTTAATGAAATTATCAGAAAAATTAATTAAAAATTTGGTTCGTAGTTTGAATAAAGAAATTGATAATTCCTATATCCTACAAAAATTATGGCCACGAATAGATTTCGAAGAATTTTTAACTAAGCAAATTGGTTTAACTTTCAAAGACCAGAAAAACAGCTGGTTGAAAAAAGCCCAAGAGTTAGGTGTGGAAAATATCAACCCTAAAGACTCCGTAGAAAAAATCGCTGACCTAATTTTTAAAAAATTAAGAACAACAATAAAAAATCCGACCTTTATTATTAATCAGCCTTTAACTATTTCCCCTTTGGCTAAACAAAACCCACAAAATCCCCAAAAAACACTGCGTTTTCTATTAGTTATCAATGGTTGGGAGATTGCTAATGGCTTCTCAGAACTAAATGATCCTTTGGATCAAAAAGAACGGTTTTTGATGCAAGCTAAATTAAAGAAAGAAGGGGATAAAGAAGCGCATCCGCAAGACCAAGATTTTATTGAAGCCTTGGAATATGGGATGCCGCCAGCTGCTGGTTTAGGTATTGGTATTGACCGCTTAGTAGCTGTTTTAACTCACGCTCCGTCTCTTAAAGAAATAATTTTCTTTCCGTTTATGAAACCTAAATAATCGATACAAATATACAAATGAATACGAATTATACAAATATATAAGTTATTTTTCATTTTTCATTCGTATCATTCGTAAGATCGTATATTTGTATCGTGTAATAATGTAATTATTATGTTAGATATAAAACTTATTCGAGAAAAACCAGATTATGTCAAAGAAGGCCTTCAGAAAAAAGGCGCTGATGTTGCTTTAGTAGACCAAGTTATAGTTTTAGATGAAAAAAGACGAGAATTAATTCAGCAAATTGACACTCTGCGAGCCAAGAAAAATATTGCCGAGGAAAAATTAGTTCGCACTCCTAATGAAGCTAAGAAAGATATCCTTGATGTTCTAAGGCAAGCTAAAACTGTTTTAGAAGATAAAGAAATAGAATTAAATGAAATCGAAACCGAATTTAAACGTTTAATGAGTTTAATTCCTAATCTGCCATTAGCCACGGTTCCTGTCGGGCATGATGAAAAAGATAATGTTGTTTTAAGAGAAGTTGGTAACAAACCACGATTTAATTTCCAACCATTAGATTATCTTACTTTAGCTGAAAAGTTAGATATTATTGATGTAAAAAGAGCAGCCAAGACTTCTGGTTCGCGTTTCGGATTTTTAAAAAACGAAGGTGCTCTTCTAGAAATGGCTTTAATGAAATTTGCTTTTGATAAATTAACTAAGAAAGGATTCCTTCCAGTAATTCCTCCGGTGATGATTAAACCAGAAGCAATGTGGGCCATGGGATATTTAGATCGAGGAGCAGAGGAAGTATATTATTTGCCTAAAGACGATTTATATTTAATTGGCACTTCAGAACAAATTATTGGTGCGATGCATCAAAATGAATCTTTTCAAAGAAATGAATTACCGAAAAGATATATTTCTTTTTCTACTTGTTTTCGTCGCGAGGCTGGTTCCTACGGCAAAGATACCAAAGGTATTTTAAGGGTGCATCAATTTGATAAAGCCGAAATGTTTATTTTTACAACTCCCGAAGAGGCACAAAAAGAACATGAATTTTTGCTGTCTTTGGAAGAGGAATTAATGCAAAGTTTAGGTTTGCCTTATCGTGTTTTAAATATTTGTAGCGGCGATCTAGGTGATCCTGCTGCAGCCAAATTTGATATCGAGGCTTGGATGCCTGGTCAGAACGAAGGCCAAGGTCAGTATCGCGAAACCCATTCCACTTCTAATTGCACTGATTATCAAGCGCGCCGCTTAAATATTAAATATAAAAACGAAAAGACTAATACTTGGGAATTTGTTTATACTTTAAATGGCACTGCCTTCTCTCAGCGCCCCATTTTAGCTATTATTGAAAATTGTCAAACCAAGGAAGGATTTGTACGTATTCCCAAAGTTCTTCTGCCGTATATGAATGGCATTAAGATTATAAAACGATG
>JAAZNP010000037.1 GCA_012798235.1 Parcubacteria group bacterium | reverse complement strand
CTTTTAGTAATAAAAGTTGCAAACTGGGTGAAATCGGAAAAGCCTTGCATAATCACAAGGTAATTCCGAGCCAAGCCCCGATGCCACGTCGGGGAAGGCGTAGAGACTATCCTAATATGGAGTAATTCTGATAATTATGTCAGAACGAAGCGCCCAGCCCCTGCTTTGCAGGGTGATGATATAGTCCAACCTCTAAAGTGATTTAGAGAATATATGGAAGAGCAAGGCGTCCGGTGTTCGATTCACCGCCTCGGCACCATTCCGCTCACCCTTCTCTCTTTCGCTCCTGATATTCCGCCAAAGACAAATAATACTCGCTCGCTTCGGGAAACCTTCCGGAATGTCGTCCGCCAGTCGGCGGACTCAGTTCCGGCTTTCCTCTCGCTCGCTTCGTATATTTGTTCCTTTGGCTCCATAATGTCGCTCAAGAGATAAGGGTTCACGTAATAAATAATTAAATTTTATATGCAAACTGAAGAATTAAAAAAGAAAATTCAAGTTGTTAATCTTCCGGAAGTAAATAGTTCCCTTACAGGAATTATTTTAGAGAAAAAATCAAAAACTCTTTTTATTGATCTTTCTCCTTATGGTACTGGTATTGTCCGGGGTCCTTATTATTTAGAAGCCAAGGATTATATTAAAAACCTTAATGTTTCAGATAAAGTAACGGTTAAAGTATTAGATTGGAATAATGAAGAAGGTTTTATTGAGTTAGCTTTAAAGGATTTGGTACAAGAAAAAACTTGGGATAAAATTAAGGAATTAAAAGAAGAAAATATCACTTTACCTTTGTTGATTACAGAAGTTAATGCTGGTGGCTTAATGGGTAAAATTGATAATATTCAAGGATTCTTACCTGTTTCGCAATTATCAAGCGAACATTATCCTAAAGTCGAAGGCGGTTCTAAGACAAAAATCTTAGAAAAACTTAAAGAATTTGTTGGTAAAGAAATACTAGTTAAAATTTACGATGCTGATGCGAATACTAATAAATTAATTTTTTCGGAAAAATTAGTAGAATTAGACCAATTAAAAGAAATTGCTAAAAATTATAAAGTCAATGACATTGTTAAAATAAAAATTACTAAAATTGTTAGTTTTGGCGCTTTTGTAAAAGTTGATGATACTCCTCTCGATGGTTTGATTCATATTTCCGAAATAAGTAATAAACCTAATCTTGATATTAATAAAGAACTGAAAGAAGGCGATGTAAAAAAAGCTAAAATTATTTCTATTGACGATGGTAAGATTTCTTTATCTTTGAAAGCATTAGAATCTAATCCTAAAGAAGAGCCAATTAAAAAATCTTAATCAAATTGTCTCATTAAAAAAGTCGCTTCTAAAAGCGACTTTTTTAATTTATAAATAACTTCTTTTATCTTACTGCTTCTTTCAATCCCTTACCAGCTTTAAATTTAGGAACAGTCATTGCTGGAATACTAATTTTCTCCCCAGTTTTGGGATTAACTCCTTGGCGAGCAGCTCTTTTCTTAGCAGAAAAGGTGCCAAAACCAGTAATGGTGACATCTTCACCTTTAGCTAGGGATTTAGTAATGGCGTCAATAATAGCTTCTAAGGCCTCGCCAGCATCTTTTTTAGAACAATTGATTTTGCTGACGATAACTTCGATTAATCCTTCTTTAGTCATAATTATTTTGTTTTAAAATTGGCTTTGAAAGGTTTCGACCTTTTATACCTTTAGTATATTAGAGCCTTTTTAATTATACCAGTATTAATCAAGTAAAGCAAGTTAGCGAGCAATTTCAATAGCCCGGGTCTCCCGCACTACAGTTACCTTAATTTCACCAGGATATTGCAGTTTTTCTTCAATTTGCTCAGCTAAATCATGGGCTAACTTTATTGCAGCCATATCATCAATTTTATCAGGGAAAACAAACACTCGAATTTCACGACCAGCGGAAACAGCATAAGCTTTTTCAACACCCTCAAAAGAAGTAGCTAATTCCTCTAAACTAGCCAATCGTTTTAAATAAGCTTCAAGATTTTCTTTACGAGCACCGGGTCGTGAAGCAGAAATAGCATCGCTAGCATTAATAATAGCTGCTTCTATAGTTTCTACAGGGTAATTGCCATGATGCGATTGCATGGCTTTAATAATTTCCTCAGGCATTTTGTATTTAATCAGGATCTTGCGTCCTAATTCCAAATGAGTTCCCTCAATTTCTTGGTCAACTGCTTTACCAATATCATGAAGCAAACCTGCCTTTTTAGCTACTTCAACATCAGCCCCCAATTCTTCGGCTAAAGCTCCGGCTAATAAACAAACTTCAATAGAATGAGTTAAAGCATTTTGACCATAACTGGTACGAAAATATAAACGACCCAAAAGATGTACTAATTCTGGCGGTAAATCCAAAACTCCAGTTTCATAAGCTGCTTCTTCGCCCTGCTTTTTAATAATTTCTCTCACTTCTGCTTGAGCTTCAGCTACTTTTTCTTCGATTTTAGCTGGCTGAATCCGACCATCTTTCATTAATTTCTCTAAAGCCAGACGCGCCACTTCTCTTCTAACCGGATTAAAGGAAGAAAGAATTACATTATTAGGAGTATCATCTAAAATCACTTCTACGCCGGTTAATTTTTCAAAATGACGAATATTTCTTCCTTCACGACCAATAATTTTGCCCTTGATATCTTCTGAGGGTAAATCAACAGAAGTAGTAGTCACTTCACCGACATTAGCATGAGCATAACGCTCAATGGCATCCACCATTATTTCTTTAGCTTTCTTTTCAATTTCTTCTTTCCTCTCTCCTTCTAATTTCTTAATGGCTGCGATTAATTCTTCGCGATAATTATTTTCTACCCTCTTGAATAATTCTTCTTTAGCATCAGTGATGCTCATTTTAGCGATTTTTTCTAAAGTCTCTAATTCGCTAGCTTGTAATTTTTCTAATTCTGCTTTCACTTGTTGGATTTTCTCGTAAATTCTTTTGCTTTCTTTCTCTTTTTCGTCTAATTCTAATTGCCTTTTATCTAATAATTCCTCTCTTTCTAATAATCTACTTTCTAATTTATCCAATTGCGTTTTACGATTGCGTTCTTCGGCTTTAGCCTCTTCTAAAACCTTGTCTGCTTTATCTTTTGCTTCCAAAATAATATTTCTCGCTTCTTCCTTAACTTTTTCTATTCTTTCTTTTAATTTAGTTTCAATAGAATTGGCTTGGGTTTGGGCTAATTTTTGACGAATAATATAACCTAAAAGAATACCCAAACCAAGGCCAATACCAGAAAACATGATATAAAATATAGCCATATTTTTAATTTGGCTAACTATCTTCTGTGTTGCTGCAAAAACCAATGCTTCAAAAATTTAATTAACAATAAGTTCGCTCCTGCGGTAAAAATCTAGGAGAAAACAAGATTGTTGTTGGATAATTAAAGCTAAAAGTCTCATTAAAATAAAGCTCAAAATACGCACAGAAAAAGAATAGTTAGCAAAGAGTTAAAGTTAAAAGACCTTCTAAAAAATCTACTTTAAATTATATCAGGTTTAATCTGGTTTTGTCAAAAAAAGAAATTATAGTATAATATTCTTGAACTGTAGACAATATGGCTTTAGCAAAAAAAATCTGTTTAGTTATTTTAGATGGCTGGGGTATTGGTCGTGAAGATTTTTCCAATGCTATTTATCAAGCTGGCACTCCCTATATTGATGAAATAAAAAAATATTACCCCATGCTCTCTTTGCAGGCATCAGGTATTGCCGTGGGCTTACCTTTTAATGATGCTGGTAATAGTGAAGTGGGCCATTTAACCTTAGGCACAGGGCAAGTTCTCTACCAATATGTGGTTCGTATTTCTCAAAGTATTAGCAATCAAACTTTTTTTCAAAATCCAGCTTTAATAAAAGCTTGTGAGCATGCCAAAAATAATAACAGCACTTTACATTTAATTGGTTTATTATCAAGTAATATTGTTCATAGCTCTTACGAACATTTAATAGCGTTAATTGATTTAGCTAATCAATTTAAGATAGCAAAAGTGAATCTTCATTTATTTACTGATGGTCGCGACTCCTCGCCTAATGAAGGTAAAGAAATGATGAAAAAACTTTTAGAAGATTTAACAAGACGCAATTGTGGCAGAATCGCAACTATTTCGGGCCGTTTTTACGGCATGGATCGTGATAAAAATTATCTTCGCACTCAAAAATACTACGATGCCTTAGTTTGGGGTAAGGGGCCAACAATAACTAATCCAGTAGAATATCTTCAAAAATCATACGCGCAAAATATCACCGATGAATTTATTCTTCCGGCTATTAACCAAGAGGTAGAAACAGCCACGATTCACGATAATGATGCTATTATTTTTTTTAATTTCCGAGAAGAGCGGATGAGGCAATTAGCTGAAACTTTTGCTAACCCCAATTTTAATGCTTTCCCTATTAAGCAATTTAATAATCTTGAAATTGTCACTTTTACTCGTTATCGTGATGATTTTCCTTTTAGCGTTGCTTTTCCGCCCCAAGAAATCCCTATTACTTTAGCTAAAGTTTTATCAGACAATGGCAAAAGACAATTACATTTAGCCGAAACAGAAAAATACGCTCACGTAACCTATTTCTTTGATGGACTTAAGGAAAAACCATATCCTGGAGAATATTGGGTGATTATTCCTTCTATTAAAACCTTGCACCTGGAAGATTATCCCCAACTTCGTGCTCCCGAAATTTCCACGCGACTCCTCCAGGCTTTTGAAGAAAATATTTATGACTTTATCTTAGTTAATTACGCTAATCCTGATTTAATTGGCCATACTGGCAATATAGCAGCTGGTATTGAATGCGCGAAAATTATTGACCAAGAAATGAAAAAAATTATTACTAATGGCCTACAATTAGGTTATACTTTTTTGATTACTGCTGACCACGGTAATTTAGAAAGAATGATTAATCCTTTAACCGGGGAAATAGAAACCGAGCATGACCCAAGTTTAGTTCCTTTTTATTTAGTAGATAATCGTTTCCGTTTAGCTCAGGCTCGTTCCGCTACAGAAATTCATGAAATAGAAAAAACTGCTAATGGCATGCTAGCTGATATTAGCCCCACTATTCTTTCCTTATTTGGCTTACCCATTCCTCAAGAAATGACTGGCCAGAATTTACTAGAATTTCTAGGGCTTTGATCACCATACCAGAGAAAATACAAATTGGTTTTCCCGAGCCCCTAATTCTAAAGCCTGTTTGGTGTGGGGGTTGCTTTTTTCTTCTTTTTCCTATATACTACTAATAAATCCATGAGGACTTTTTTCAAAAGGCTCTTTTGGGGAGTTATCTTAAACAGTCTTAGTATCTTTGTCTGCCAAAAGGTTCTCAATTATTTTTTAAATGATTTCTTTTTTCGCGGTACTATCATTGAATTAATAATTTTTGCCTTTATCCTTACTATTTTAAACTTTCTTATTAAACCCATCTTGCGTCTCGTTTTCTTACCTATTATTTGGCTAACTTTAGGACTTTTCACTTTAATCATTAATCTCATTATTTTAAAAACTGCAGCTTTTTTAATGCCTGATGTTCTAATAATAAACTCGACTTTAACTTGGCTTCTGGCCTCAATGATAATTAGTATTTTAAATTCTTTTTTGCATCTTATTCATTAATTTTTCTATGAATTTTTTTATTCTAGCGATTATTCAAATTGTAATAGGTATTGGACTTATTGTTTGCGTTCTTCTCCAGCAGCGCGGTGGGGGCGTTGGTGTTTTAGGAGGAATGCAAACTCAATTTTATGGCACCCGTCGTGGTTTGGAAAAAATTATCTTTGGGCTAACTATTGCCTTAGGAGTAATTTTTATTATTACCTCAGTTGTGGCTTTAATTATTAGATAATTCGTTGTTATTTTAAGATAAATGTTGCGCTTTCTTAACTTTGTCATCAATGTTTGGCATAAATTTTCTTTCAGAAAAAGAATAATTTTTATTTTTTGTCTTTTATTAATTATTATCGGATTAATAGGGAGCAGCATAATTATTCTCAATCACTTTACCCATCAAGTACCGGCATCAGGAGGAACGTTAAAATTAGGATTAGTAGGCCATCTTTCCTCTTTAAACCCAATCTTAAGTCAGTCTAATGATTGTGATCGCGATTTGATTAATTTAATTTACAATGGTTTATATCAAATCAATGGCCAAAATCAATTAGAACCCAGCCTAGCAGAAAAAACAGAAATCAGCCCTGATGGTAAACAATATACTGTATTTTTAAAAGATAATGTTTTTTGGCACGATGGTTTAGATTTAACTGCTGATGATGTTATTTTTACTATTGAAACGATCCAAAATCCTAAAACAAAAAGCCCTCTTTATTTAAACTGGCAAGTAATAGTTGCCGAAAGAATTTCTAGTAAAGTTGTTAGTTTTTATTTAACTAACCCTTATGAACCTTTTCTACAGAATCTGACTTTAAAGATCATACCTAAACACATCTGGGAAAATATCCCGCCGGAAGACTTATTCCATAACGAATATAATATAAAACCAATTGGTACCGGACCTTATCTCTTTGATAATTTTGAAAAAGATTCCTCTGGTAAAATCAGCAGCTATTCTCTCATCGCTAATGAAAAGTATTTTTTAACTCCTTCTAAAATCACGCGTCTCCTGTTTAAATTTTACGAAAATTATGATTCCGCTAAAGAAGCTTTATTGAAAAACGAGGTTGAAGGATTATCACCTCTGCTCATATCCGATTATAATTTTTTTACCAATAAAAAACTTTATCAAATCCAAAAACTCTATTTGCCTCGTTATTTCGCTGTCTTTTTCAATTTAAATAAACCACTCTTTAATAATAAAGATTTTCGTCAGGCCTTAAATCTAGCTATAGATAAAAACGAATTAATAAATACTATTTTGCAAAAACAAGCTTTCGTTCTAGAGGGACCAATTTCTCCAGGATTTTGGGCCTATCTAGAATTACCTTCTAATTTCAATTTGAATCAAGCTCAAGAATTAATTAATAAAGTTAAAAACACTAAAGGTGCTCCCACAGAATTAAAATTTACTTTATCTTTACCGGACAGCCAAGAATTGGTTAATGTCGCTCAATTTTTAATCAATTCTTGGAAAAATATTGGAGTTACGGTGGAGCTTCAAGTTTTACCTTTATCTGATTTAGAGAAAAATGTTATTCAAACCCGTTCCTATGACGCTCTCCTTTTTGGAGAAATTATTAGCCAAGATCCTGATTTATTTACTTTTTGGCATTCCAGCCAAATTACTGACCCGGGATTAAATCTTTCTGCTTACAAAAATAAAGATTTGGATAAATTATTAGAAGAAACGAGACAAATTCAAAATCAAACTCAAAGACTAAACAATCTATCCTCAATTCAAAAAATTCTTTCTGAAGATAAACCTGCTCTTTTCTTGTACAATCCTTATTATCTCTATTTACTGCCAAACAAAGTGCAAGGGGTTTCTATTCAATACGCTAATTTACCAGCAGAAAGGTGGTTAGACATTACCAATTGGTTTATTAAAACCAAAAAAATATTTAAATGAATTAAGCCGAGGTGGCGAAACTGGTAGACGCGCAGCGTTCAGGTCGCTGTCCCGTTTAACGGGGTGAGAGTTCGAATCTCTCCCTCGGCACCCCCTCACTTGGAAAGCACAAGATTTCATCTTTGTCGGGCAAAGCCCCTCACTTGCGTGCAAGTGAGGGGCGAAGCCCAGTGCTTTCCAAGTGAGGGGGGCACTATTAAAAACTATGATTAAACAACATAAAATTCCCCGCCTACGCCAAAGCTTTGGCGGGCAGGCAAAACCAAAAGAAACAACTGGTTCTCTTAAAATTATTCCTTTGGGTGGATTAGAAGAAGTCGGTCGCAACATGACCGTATTGGAATATCAAAACCAAGTACTAATCATTGATATGGGGCTGCAATTCCCTGATGAATCCATGCCAGGAATTGATTTTATTATTCCTAATATTGAATACTTAACCCATAATCCACAGAAAAAAATCTTAGGAATTATTATTACTCATGCCCATTATGATCATATTGGCGCTATTCCCTACCTGATTGATAAATTGAACTATCCTCCGATTTATGCAGCGCCCTTAAGCAAAGGAATTATTTTAAAACGACAAGAAGATTTTAGTCATTTAAAAAAACTGCATATTGAACTTTTAGAAAATCATAAAAATAAAATAGTGCACTTAGGCCCCTTTGCTTTAGAAACATTTCATTTAAATCATAATATCCCTGATACCTTAGGATTAGTAATTCGTACACCCGTCGGCAATATTTTTTACACCACTGATTTCAAATTTGATTTTCATCCCATTGCTGATGAACCAGCTGATTTATCACGCATTGCCCATTTGGCTTCCAAGGGAGTTTCTCTCTTGATGTCCGACTCTACTGGAGCAGAAAATCCTGGCCACTCGATTTCTGAAAAAACTATTATGGAGAATCTTGATAAGATTTTTGCTCAAGCTCCTAGCAGAATTATTTTGGCAACTTTCTCTTCTTTAATTTCTAGATTGCAACAAGCCATTTGGTTATCAGAAAAATATAATCGCAAAGTTACTATTGAGGGTTTCTCCATGAAAACTAATGTGAAGATTGCCGAAAAACTTGGTTATTTAGAAATTAAAAAAGGCACCCTTATTGGCTGGAAAGAAGCCAATCAATTTGACCCTAAAAAATTAACTATTCTTTGCACTGGTGCTCAAGGAGAAAGTGAAGCTACTTTAATTAAGGTAGTCAATCGCGAACATAAATATCTGCGCATCCAAAAGGGAGACAGTGTGATTTTCTCTTCTTCCATTGTGCCAGGAAATGAACGCGCCGTTCAAAACCTAAAAGACGACCTTATTAAACAAGGAGCTAAAGTGTATCATTATAAAATGTTAGATATTCATGCCTCAGGCCATGGTTTTCAAGATGATTTGAAAATGATGATCAATATTACACAACCTAAATTCTTTATGCCTATTCATGGTCATTACTCCATGCTGAGTGCCCATGCCGAATTAGCAGAATCAGTTGGTATTCCTAAATCTAATATTGTAATTGCTCAAAACGGCCAAATAATCGAATTAACTAGCAATAATATTAATGCCACAGAAAAATTTGTACCTACCAACTATGTAATGGTTGATGGACTGGGCATTGGTGATATTGGCGAAATTGTTTTAAGAGATCGCCAAACTTTGTCACATGATGGTATTTTTATTTTGATCGCTCTAGTGGACCGCAAAACTGGCCTTCTCTATAATAATCCAGAAATAGTGTCCCGTGGTTTTGTTTATATGAAAGAATCCAAAGAATTATTGCAAGAGGTGAAAAAATTAATTGGCGATATTGTTAGTCGCTGTACTAAAGAACAAACTTTTAATGAAATGTATATTAGAAATTCTTTACGCGATGAAATTGGACTTTATCTGTTTAAGAAAACTAAACGTCGTCCCATGGTTTTGCCAGTAGTAATGGAAGTATAAAAAACTCAAATCTATTCTATCCGGAATAATACCTTGGCGTTTTCTAAAGTAATTTTTTCTATTTCTTCTAAAGAAACATTTTTTAATTCGGCTATCTTTTTAGCAACCTCGATAACGTATTTAGGTTCGTTTCTAGTGCCGCGATAAGGAATTGGTGCAACATAAGGCGCGTCTGTTTCAACCAAAAGCCTCTCTAAGGGAACGCCTTTAATAACTTCGTCTAATTTATTGCTATAAGTAATGACTCCAGAAAAACCAATAAAATAATTTGAATTTTCT
>JAAZNP010000036.1 GCA_012798235.1 Parcubacteria group bacterium | reverse complement strand
GACCATTAACCCGAGCAGCCGCTAATAGCAATTTATAATTTATACAAATTATGTCTTTAAATTTCAAGCAAATTATTTTTTGGTTAGCAATTGCTTGTTTATTAACGCCGTTTTTAGTTAATACCAATACCTATTTTCCTTTTATTATTACCAAGGCGACTGTTTTTCGAGCGTTAGTAGAAATAATGCTGGTTTTTTGGGTGGCTTATCAATTATTCGGCAAAGAGCCAAGAAAACATCAGGCTAAAAATCCCTTACTGTGGGCAGTGTTGATTTTTAGTATAATTATTCTTCTTTCAGCTATTTTTGGCGTAAATTTTGAATGGAGTTTTTTCTCGGGTAATGAAAGAATGGAAGGAGTTTTCGGCATCTGGCATTTTGTTTTATTTTTTGTAATTTTGCTCACTACTTTTGATCAAAATGATATTGAAAAACTTTTAAAGGCTCAAGTTTATATTAGTTTGCTTTACGCTTTGGTGGCTTTAATGGCTTATCGGGGAGCAGGCCAGGTAACCAGTGCCATGACCAGTAATCGTTTAGCTGGTTATACGGGTAATCCTTCTTATTACGCGCTTTATGCTTTGTTTAATGGTTTTTTGGCTTTATATTTTTATTTTCAACAATACCGCTCGGATAAAAAATTATTTAATTATTGGTTTATAATTTTTCTGGTTGAAATTTTACTGATGGTGATTACTGGCTGTCGCGGCACAGTAGTTGGTTTTGTTGCAGCAACTTTTTTTATAGGTTTACTATTATTAATTAAAGGGCAAGACAGTGATAAACAATTGAAGAAAATAGTTCTTTTGGGCTTTATTATCATTGCTTCCATATTTGTTCTTTTGTATTCTTTCAAAAACGTTAATTTTATTAAGAATAATTTTGTTTTGAACCGATTAACCTCCTTTTCTCTTACTGATCCGACCACTTTTTCGCGTTTAATGTCCGCCAAAACTGCTTTTCATGCTTTTTTGGAAAAACCCATTTTCGGTTGGGGCATAGAAAATTATCAAACTGCTTATGTCAAATACTTTAACCCTGACGTCATTAAATATTTGCCTGGCGACTTCTTTTTTGACCGCGCTCACAACAAACCGATGGAAGTATTGGCCACGACTGGTATTTTAGGATTTTTATCTTATTTGGCTATTTTTGCTGCTGCCTTCTATTTGATTTATAAAAAACAAAAACAGGATAGCAATTGGTTTCTTCCGGGTTTAGCTATTTTTGGTGCTTTGATAGCTTATTTTGTTCAAAATATTTTTATCTTTGATTTTCACGAAAGTTATTTGATGTTTTTTTTGGTGTTGGGGTTTATTTCCTCGCTTAGTATTAATGTCATTCCCGGATTTAAAGAAAGTGTCATTCCCGCGAAAGCGGGAATCAGGGATTCCCGTTTACACGGGAATGACAAGGCCCAGGATTTTTCTCAGGTTATGTTCAAATACTTTGCAATTATTGCTACGAGTTGTTTAGTTATTTATACTTTATCTTTTTGGGTGATTAAACCTTATTTAGTTAGCCAAAAAATCATTCGGGTGATGAAGTTAATTGTTCAGGGCAAAGGAGACGATGCTTATAATTTAACGCGTCAGATTTTCCTATCACCTTCATTTTTGAGAAACGATACTATTACTGGTTTAGACAAAATTCTTGCTTCCTATCATCAGAAAATTGATAATGAATCAGCGCAGAAAATAACTGAATTAATTATAACAAATGCCGAAATTAGTTTGGCGCAGCATCCTAACTATATGATTTTATTAAACAAGGCTGATTTAGAAATGTTTTCTTTAAGCTGGAATGAAGAAGGTTTAGCCAATGCTAAAAAGAGTTTGGAACAGGCAATTAATCTAGCACCGTCTTTTCCTCAACCGCGATATAATTACATTAAAATTTTACTGATGGAAAAAAATTATGAAGAGGCAGAAAAACAAGCTCAATATGTTTTGTCTTTAAACGATAGCTTGCCTGAGCCCTATTATTTCCTATCCCTTATTTATAGCGAACAAAAAAACAATGAAAAAAGTTTAGAATATTTGATTAAGAGTCTAGAATTAGGTTTGCAAATCAATAGTAAAGATTTAATTAATTCTTTGGTTTCCAAATTAGTAACTTTAAAACGTTATGATTTAATTGAAAAACTATATTTACAAGCCATTAGTTTGGATCCTAAAGATGCTAACTTATATGTTTATTTGGCTGCTACGTATGGTAAAATGCATAATAAGGCCAAGGCCATTGAATACGCTCAAAAAGCAGCGGAAATAAATTCTAATTACAAACAAGCAGCTGAAGAATTCATTAAAATTATTGAAAATGAAGAATGGGATAAAATTCCCGATTCCTTATGAAGCAAGTTATTTTTAAAAAAGGAAAAGTGGTTTTAGAGGAAGTGCCGGCGCCAAAATGCAGCGCTAATAATGTTTTAGTGGAAACTTTATATTCTTTAATTTCTTCGGGCACTGAAATGGCTAGTTTGACTTTTTCCAAACAGCCTTTACTCTTCAAAGTTCTCAAATATCCGACCAAATTAGCTAAAGGGTTAAGGTTAATCAAAGAACACGGGGTTTTCGAAACCTATAAAATAGTAACCGGGATGCTAGAGGCAGGGGTCACGCCAGGTTATAGTTTATGCGGTCGCGTTATTGAAGTAGGAAAAAATATCAAAGATATTAAAGTTGGTGATTTAGTAGCTTGCGCTGGCGCCAATCTGGCTTCTCATGCAGAAATCGTTTCGGTGCCGAGAAATTTAGTAGTGGAGGTGCCAGCAGAAGTTAGCGCTGAAGATGCTGCTTCAACCACTATTGGCGCTATTGCTTTACAAGGCGTAAGGCAAGCTGATTTAAGAGTGGGCGAGAGTGCTGTTGTAATTGGCTTAGGCTTATTAGGGCAAATTACCAGTCAAATTCTTTTAGCGAGTGGCGTGAAAGTTATTGGTTTAGAATTCTCTCGAGCTAGGATTAAAAAAGCTCAAGAAAATGGTTTAAAATTTGTTTTTTCGCCAGCGCACAAAAATTTAATTAATGAAGTGAATCGTTTGACTAATTTCCAAGGAGCTGATGCGACGATAATTACTGCCTCTAACCCTAATGATAATAGTATTATTAATCAAGCCCTAAGTCTTACAAGAAAAAGAGGTAAAGTTGTTGTGGTGGGTGATATTGGACTTCAAATAGAAAGATTGCCGTGGTACGAAAAAGAAATTGATTTAAAAATTTCCACTTCCTATGGTCCTGGTAGAGGTGACGAAGAATATGAAAATAAAGGCATTGATTATCCCTATGCTTATGTTCGTTGGACTGAAAATCGTAATCTGGCGGCTTATTTAGAATTATTAAAAGATAAAAAAATTAATTTTTCTTCATTAGTTGAGGCTAAATATCAATTAGAACAAGCATCTTTGGCCTATCAGCTACTTCATTCTAACAAAAAACCATTAGCCGTTCTTTTGGCTTATGCTCCTCAAGAGCTGGAGACCAAAATATCGCCCAAGATAGAATTGCCAGAATTACAAAAAACAGAAGGCAAAATTGAAGTGGGTGTTATTGGAATTGGTAATTTTTGCCAAGTGGTTCATTTGCCCAATTTAGCCCGATTAAGAAATTATTATCATCTCAGAGGTATTTGTACTCATGATGCCGTTAAAGCTAAATATTTTGCTAATCGTTATCACGCTAATATAGCAACAACTGATTATCAAGTTCTACTCAATGATCCTAAAATTAATTTAATTATTATTACGACGCGTCATAATTTACACGCACGAATGGTTATTGATGCCTTAAGGGCTGGAAAAAATGTACTGGTAGAAAAACCATTATGTCTAACTTTTGAAGAATTAGAAGAGATTAAAGAAGTGATAAAAAATCCTACGATTGGATATTCACCGATGCTTACAGTTGGTTTTAATCGTCGCTTTTCTCCTTTTCTTCATGCTATTAAGTCAGAAATTAGTGATCGTCACAGCCCTTTAGTCATTAATTACCGCATGAATGCTTTGTATTTTCCGCCGAGCCATTGGACTAATACCTCTGAAGGTGGCGGGCGTATTTTGGGCGAAGCCTGCCATATATTCAATATCTTTTGTTATTTAACTAATTCTACTGCAACTGATATTCAGGCTTGGGGAATTAATCCTTTAGATACTTTTTATTTAGCGACTGATAATTTTGTTGTTTCTTTGAAGTTTAAAGATGGTTCGATTGCTAATTTAACTTATACCACTGAAGGTTCTGAACAAATGCCAAAAGAATTAATGGAAGTTTATAGCGAAGGCTCATCCTTTGTTCTTAATGATTATAAAGAATTAGTCGGTTATGGAACAAAAGTAAAAATGAAAACATTAAATCCTAAAAAAGGCCATTTAGAAGAATTAGAAGAATTAGCTAGAGCTCTGCATCAAAGAAAATGGTTAATTCCTTGGGAGGAGATTGAAGAAACAACAAGAATTAGTTTGGAAGCGGATAAACAGGTAAGACAAAAATAGGGGCTTGACCCCTCACTTGGAAAAGATAAATTTATTTCATAAATCTAGAAAATTTCTTAATAAGGGATAATTACTTATTCTAAGGTTTTCTATATTATGAGTATTTTGCGTTAGCAAATCTTTTCCAAGCGAGGGGCTTGACACGCCTTTAAATATTCGTATAATGGATAATGCTGCTAATATCAAGCTAGCAGTATTTTTTACGCTCTATTGACAGAAATTAACTATTGTGCTATAATTACTGGGTACGAAATCTTTTAAAAACCCATTAGTCTGTGGGCAAACAAGCTAAACATTTTGTGGATGGCTTGATGGGATTCTTTTTCGAAGGGTATTCTGGTTCCGACTGGGGTATTTCTCGATTGAATCCTTAACCCCTCTTGATGAGGGAACTTTGCCTGCAGGCTAATGGGTTTTTAATAAAGGAAAAATATTTTCTCTTCACTATCGCTTTCAGCCCTTTTAAAATTATAGTCGTTTTGTTTCAGAAAATGACGGGGACCCAGGTCGCTTCGCTCCCACCCCTATTTTCTTCACAAAACTCCTTAATTTTATAAAGGGCTTTCGCTCAAACGCTCAGAGAAAATATTTTTCCTTTATATACAGTAATATATTTTATTTTATATTTCACTTTGTGTGGTGAAAAACAAGTTCTTGTTTTTCATTCTTTAAATACCCAGCACTCTTTTGATTTCTTCCCAGGAAGTAATTCCCAGAAGAACTTTAATCACTGCGTCATCAATTAATTTGGGATATTGAGCCTTTTCTAAATTTTCTAATTTTTCCTTGGGCACTAATTCAAAAATACCAATTTGGCCTAAATAGCCAGTAAAATTACAATGGCTACAACCTTGGCTCGTATAAATTTTATACGGCTTTTTAAATTCCTTTTGATATTCAGGATACATTTTTAAAGCATGCTCAAAATAAGGATTGAGCTCTGGAGGGGCAAGCATTTCTTGTTTGCAATGAGTACATAATACTCTTACTAATCTTTGCGTAATAATTAGGCGAGTAGCTTTAAGAATATCAGCGGAACTGATACCTAAACTTTTTATTCGGGGAATTATTTCTAAACTATCATTAGCGTGAATAGTGGATAAAACTAAATGGCCAGTTAAAGATGCTTGCCAAACCATTTCTGCAGTTTCTTTATCTCTAATTTCTCCAATCAAAAAGATATTAGGATTTTGACGCAATAACGTTCTTAAAGCATTAGCAAAAGTATATCCTTTCTCTCCATTAATTTGAGTTTGATTCACGCCTGGTAAACGATATTCAATAGGATCTTCTACAGTAATGATTTTTACTCCTGGTTTATTTAATTCTTTCAGCATGGCAAAAAGAGTCGTGGTTTTACCTGAAGAAGTAGGCCCGCTAGCCAAAATTAAGCCTACGGTATCTTTGAGGGTCTCTTTAATAATGGTTTTATTAGTAGGGAGAAGACCAATTTTATCTAAGTCGAGAATTTCAATTTCACTGCCCAAAATTCTTAAACTGGCGCTTTCGCCATAGCCGCTAGGCAGGATTGATAAACGGATATCATATGTTTTATCCGGTAGGATAACCCGAAATCTTCCCTCTTGAATTTTTTGCGTTTCTTCGGTTTTTAAGCCACTAATATCTTTTAAAGAGTTAATAATTCGAGGAGCCTCACTGAAATCAAATTTTGTCATTTCGTGCAAAACACCATCAATACGGATTCTGATGGTAAATTGTTTTTCTTCAGGTTCAAAATGTAAATCAGTGGCTCGTGATTTAATGGCGCCAGCCAAAAGATAAGCAATTTGTCTGTCGGTTGATAAATCTTTTAAATATTCCTCCCAATTCTTTTTTTCTTTAATAATACTGATAATACTTTTTTCCTCTTCCTTGGTAATTTTTACTCCTCGTAACAGAGTTTGGCTGAATAATTCGCGATAATTTTTACTAATATAATCAATATCTCCAGCTACTCGAGTTACTTCTTCTAAGGAAGTAATGCCTTCAATGGCTTTGAGCAATCCGTCATGGAATAAAGGAACCATTCCTTCGTCAATAGCCGTACGTCGGATATCATCTTCACCATGATTACGCAATATTTCTTGAGTAATTTTGGGCGTTATGGGTAAAGTTTCAAAAATGCCAATTTGCGATTGATAACCTAAGAAATGACATTTATCACAGCCGCGAGCCCGATATAAACGTTCAATGGTTTTAGGTATTTTAATGCCGCTTTTGGGCGAGAGAATTGAAAACGCTTCGATAATTTTCTCTTTCATTTCTAAGGTTGGTTCATATTCTTCTTTACAATAAGGGCATAAACGCCTGACTAATCTTTGAGCGACAATAACTTTTAAGGATTGGGGAATGATATTACGTTCTGCACCTAATTCCACTAATCGCGCAATGGTACCACTGGCTTCATTAGTATGCAAAGTAGAAAATACTAAATGACCAGTTAAACTGGCTTGCAAAGCAGTTTTAACTGTATCTTTATCCCGCATCTCGCCAATCATAATTACATCAGGATCTTGGCGTAAAATTGATTTTAATCCATTTTCAAAATTGTAATCTTTGGAAACCTGGGTTTGATTAATGCCTAATAAACGATATTCAATCGGATCTTCAATGGTAATAATTTTTATTCCCGGTGAAATTTTTGATTTTACTAAAGCATAAAGAGTAGTTGTTTTGCCAGAACCAGTGGGTCCGGTAATTAAAATCATGCCATTAGGGCTCATTAAAACTCCTTCCAATAATTTTAAATCCCGGTCTCTTAAACCTAAATCTTTAAGACCAAAGGCAGTTCTTTTGGGATTAAGGAGACGAAACACTAAAAATTCTCCTTTGGGTCCAGGCAAACTTGAAGCACGAACATCAAAAATAACATTTTGGTCTTGAATTGAAAAACGACCGTTCTGAGGAGAAGTAGTAATATTTAATTTCAATCCCGAAAGTAATTTTAATCGCGCTAAAATAGTATGGTATTTATTTTTATCAATTTCCGCCACTTCATAAAGAACGCCATCCACTCGAAAACGAATTAAAGCCGTATCTTCTTGAGGCTCAATATGAATATCCGAAGCATCGATATTAATGGCTGATTTTAAAATTAAAGAAACTAAAGCAGTGACTTCTTCAGTGGGATAATTAAGAAGTTCTTGGTTGAGTCCGGAAAATTCAACTAATTTAGTTTGACTAACATCGATAAAATTAGTGAGTTTTTCTAATTTGGGTTTAATAAAACGATAAAAAGTCCAAGCCCAATTCAAGCTTTCTTCCGTAATAACATAAACAACTACTTTAAAATTTTGAGTTTTGAGTTGCTCAATGAGTCTAATGCTGTTTTTGTTTTCGGGATTGATAACACCTACCTTAATTAAATTGCCAATTTTTTCAAAAACAACTAAATTAGCTTGCTTGGCTTGTTCTTCCGGGACAACTTCTAAGGCGCTCGGAGCAATATTGATTTTTTTTAAATTAATATAAAGAAGGTTATGTTTTTCCGCAATATCTTCAGCCATTCTTTCTTTGGATTCTTGCCAAAGATTTTTTATTTGTTCCTCTCTTTTTTGAGTTAAATCATCCATAATAAAAACTAAAATCTCAAAGTTCAAATCTCAAAACTGAGACTTGAAATTGGATTATTATATATTATAACACTTTAGAAGTTTGAAAAGAAGAGCGGCCTTATGATAAAATGTGAAATGATGCAAATCAAAATTTTCAGTGAAAGTCCGGAAGAAACTCAAAAAATAGCTGCTTTTTTTATTAAGACCATTCTGCAAAAAAAGGGCAAAGTATCTAAAAAAGCTTTACTGGTTTCTTTAGAGGGTAATTTAGGAAGTGGCAAAACTGAGTTTTTGAAAGGAGTGGCTAAAGCAGTTAAATTAAAGACTAGGGTTTTTAGCCCTACTTTTGTTATTATGAAGCGCTTTAATTTAACTCACCCTGTTTTTAAATATTTATGGCATTTGGATTGTTATCGCTTAAAGAAGACTAGTGAGCTTAAAGAATTAGGTTTTTCGGATATTATTAATGATAACCGGAATTTAGTTTTTGTGGAATGGGGCGATAAAATCAAAAAAGCCTTACCCAAGAATCATTTAAAAATTAATTTTCAAATCATTGGTAAAAATAAAAGAAAATTAACTATTTCTTTATGAAAAGATTGGTTATTATCGATAGCTATGCTTTGGCTCACCGCGCTTATCATGCTTTACCGCCTTTAATGTCTTCCGAAGGTGTTTTAGTAAATGGAGTATATGGTTTTATGCTCGTATTTTTAAAAATGATTAATGATTTAAAACCCGATTATTTGGTAGCAACTTTTGATTTAGCGAAACCGACTTTTCGCCATGAAGAATACCACGATTACAAAGCCAAAAGAATAAAAGCGCCAGATAATTTTTATGACCAAGTGCGGATGTTAAAAGATATTTTAACGGCTTGGGAAATACCTCTCCTGGCCAAAGAAGGTTATGAAGCAGATGATATTATTGGTACGTTAGTTAATAAATTTAAAGAGCAAGATTTAGAAATTATTATTTTGACAGGTGATTTAGACACTTTGCAGTTAATTAATGAGAAAACAAAAGTTTATACTTTGCGCAAAGGGGTTCAAGATAGCATTATATATGATTTAAAAGCAATTAAAGAAAAATATAATTTATTGCCAGAGCAATTAATTGACTTGAAAGCATTAAAAGGCGATCCCTCGGATAATATTAGTGGCGTGCCCGGGATTGGCGAAAAAACAGCTTTGAAGCTCATTCAAGAATTTGGTAGTTTAGATAATTTGTACCAATCTTTAGAAAAGCAAGATTTAAAAGCAGCGAAGATAAATCCTAAATTAAAAGAAAAGTTATTGACTTACAAAAAAGAAGCTTATCTTAGCCAGCATTTAGTAAAAATTGATACTGATGTGGATTTAGATTTTCAATTAGAAAGTAGCGTTTTTAAGCCGCCAGTAGCTGAAAAAATATCGCCTCTCTTTAAAAAATTAGGTTTTCAGAGCCTGATTAATCGGTTATTCACTCCAGCCCAATCTAAAATTAGTCAGCGTCCTCAATATCAAAAAAGAGAAATTACCGCTCCTTTAGTTAAAGATAAAAATTTTCAATTATTAGAAGAAAAAATTAAAAACAATGCTATTTGTGGCGTCTATTTAGATTATGAAGGCAATAAATTTGGCGAAAGAAAAATTAAAAAATTGTATTTTATTTTTCCGGAATCAGAAATTTTTGTTGTGCCGTCATTTCTTATCAATCAAATCTCCCTCTTAAAGTTATTTTCTCCGGAACAAACTATTTATACCTGGGGAGCTAAAGCCGTTATCGAGGAAATACCTAATTGGGTCAACCTTCAATTTATTGATTTGGAAATTTTGGCCTGGTTAATCGATGCTAATAGAAAAAACTACCAATTAGATAGTTTAATTAAGTTTTTTCTAAAGCACGAAACCTCACCGGAAATAGAGGATAATTTAGATGAATTTTTGCCCTTGGCTACAGAAATTAAAAACAAGGCTTCTGGCTTGGGATTAGATAATGTTTGGTTGAAAATTGAGCAGCCATTAATTAGAGTATTAGCCAGAATGGAAATTAACGGTATCTATGTTAATCAAGAGATATTAAGTTCTTTACTGCAAGAAATAAAGCGAGAGATAAAAAATTTAGAAACTCAAATTTATCATTTAGCTCAAAAGGAATTTAATATTAATTCTTACCAACAATTAGGCAAGATTCTCTTTGAAGATTTAAAGATCAAGCCCTCGGGATTTAAAAAAACACGTTCGGGCAAAATGTCTACAGATATTGATGAATTAGAAAAAATTAAAAATTTGCATCCGATCATTCCTTTAATTATTGATTACCGAGGTTTAATTAAAGCACAAACATCGTTTTTAGAACCACTACCTACTTTTATTAATCCGGTAACGCAAAGAATTCATACTATTTGGAAACAAACTGGAACAGCTACTGGCCGTTTATCATCAGAAGAACCTAATTTACAAAATATTCCTAATAAAGGAGCGTGGGGACAAAAAATTCGCGAGGCTTTTGAAGCTCCGCGGGGGTTTTGTCTAATTTCTTTAGATTATTCTCAAATTGAATTGAGAATAGCTGCCCATCTTTCTTTAGATCCAAAGCTAATCGAGGCTTTTAAGCAAGATAAGGATATTCATACAATAACCGCGAGTTATATTAATAATGTGAGTGAGGACCAAGTTACGTCTCAAATGAGGCAACTAGCTAAAATCCTAAATTTTGGCATTATTTATGGTATGGGCGAGAAAGCTATTAGCGCCGCTGCAAATATTGAGCTCAAAGAAGCTAAAAAATTTAAAGAAGAATATTTCCATGATTTCGAAGGATTAAAAAGATATTTAGAATACTCCTTAGCACAAGCCAAGGAATTAGGTTATGCGGAAACTATTTTTGGTCGCAAGCGTTTTTTGCCCCTGATTGGATCTTTGGGGCAATTAGGCAGGCAAGAAGAAAGAGCGGCTGTGAATATGCCTATTCAGGGCTTAGCTGCTGATATTATTAAATTAGCCATGATTCAAATTAATGAATTTATTAAAAAAGAGCATTTAGAAGATGAATTAAAACTCATTTTGCAAATTCACGATGAATTGATTTTAGAGGCCAAATCTGAGATAATAAAAGAAGTAAGCCCCAAATTAAAAGAAATAATGGAGCAGGTGGTTAAACTGGATGTCCCCTTAAAAGCTGAAGTTAAAATAGGAACTAATTGGGGTCAATTATAAATTAATTTTATGGCAACTTTTTTTAGGAAATTAAGAAAACATTTTTTCGATACCCAGTTTTTACCGATTTTATTTTTAGGGCTATTAATTATTAGCCAAATAGTTTTTAATCTGTTATTGCTGCCTGATAATATTTTAGCCATAGTTTTAAGCGGCGTTTTATTTATTTTATGGTTAATTGATGCGATAATTGTGATTAATTTGATTGATGCTCGTAGCCGTTTGGATTTAGAAAGGAATCAAATCAATGCTATGATTTATAGTATTAACGACCCAGCTATTTCTTATAATAATGATTTTGAGATCATTTTAGTTAATCCAGCGATGGAAAAATTTGTTAATTTATCAAAAAAAGATTTAATAGGAAAAATCATAAAACCAGAATTGAGCAATGATGAACGTTACGGCTTGATTACAAAATTAATATTTCCCAGTTTAGCACCCATCGTCTTAGAAAAATCAGCTGATACTTATCCCCAAAAAATAAAAGTAAGATTCGATGTGCCTCGGGAATTAATTTTAGAAATTGTAACCACAAAGGTTATTGATGAGCGTGGTCAAGTTTATGGCTTTCTTAAAATTATTCATGATTTAACTCAAGAAGAAGCATTAAAAAAGATACAAAAAGATTTTATTACCGTAGCTGCTCATCAATTACGCACGCCTTTATCAGGTTTATCTTGGGCTTTTGAACTATTATCCAAAAAAGAAATTGGACCCTTAACCCCAGAACAAGAGCAGGCTGTTAGCCAAGGGCAAAAAGCTATTAATGAAAGCCTAAAGACAGTAGAGGATTTATTAAGCGCTGCTCAAATAGAGGAAGGAAAATTTGGCTTCCAATTTGCTACAGCGGATATTAGTAAAATAATCGAAGATGCGCTTACTAAATTCGAACCAGCTGCTCAGAAAAATAATATCAAACTGATATTTTATCGCCCTGATTTTAAATTAGAACCCTTTGTCATGGATCCCATGAGAATAAAATTGGCCTTAGAAATATTAGTAGATAATGCTATTAAATATAATGTGCCCAATGGTGAAGTGCGCGTAAGCATTAATTCTATCCCTCAAAGACCTTTTATCAGTATTACTGTTCAAGATACAGGAAGAGGAATTGATCCTCAAGATATGCCTAAATTGTTTACCAAATTCTTTAGGGCAGAACAAGTAATAAAGGAGCAAACCAGTGGTATTGGGTTGGGCTTATATTTGGCAAAAAATATTGTAGAAAAACACGGTGGCCAAATTATGGCGCAATCAGAACCTGGCCGTGGTTCCACTTTTACTTTTACTTTACCCTTGGATTCAGCTTATATTCCGCCGCAGTAAAACTTATGCCGGAACTACCTGAAGTAGAAACAATTGTTAGAGAATTAAATAATACCGTTAAAGGCAAAATTATTAATGATTTTTGGACTGATAATTTTAAAAGCAATACTCAGTTACAAAATTTTCGTGCTTTAATTAAGAGGCAGAAGATTATCAAGGCTGAGAGAAAAGGCAAAAATATTCTCATTTTTTTAGATAAAAATTTGGTTTTGTGGATCCATTTGAAATTAACGGGCCATTTATTATTAGGGCAGTATATTTGGAAAGAAGGAAAATGGCAATCATTAAAAAAGGGAGTCTATTTAGAGCCTCAGAATCGTTTCATCCATTGGGTTTTTTCTTTGAATAATGGGCAGCAATTGGTTTTATCTGATAGTCGTCGTTTTGCTAAAGTGAGGTTATTAACTCAAGATGAGCTTAGCAAAGAAAAATCTTTACAAGAGTTGGGTCATGATCCCTTAGCGTCTGATTTTACCGAGCAAGCATTAAAGGATATTTTAAAGAAAACTAAATCCGAAATTAAAAAAGTATTAATGGAGCAAAGACATTTGAGCGGAATTGGTAATATTTATGCTAGTGAAATTTTATTTGCCGCTCAAATTAATCCCTTTAAGAAAGCGAATCAATTGACTAAAATCGAAACCCATCATTTATTTCTGGCTATTAAAAATATTTTGAACAAAGCAATTAAATATCGTGGTACTTCTGCTCAAGATGAAGCCTACCGACAGTTAGATGGCACACCGGGCAATTTTAGTCGTTTTTTAAAAGTTTATCAACGAGAAGGGAAACCGTGCGTTCGTTGCGGCACGTTAATTAAAAGGATAAAATCTCAAGGACGTTCTACTTTTTATTGTCCCCAATGTCAAAAATTATGATCGCTCTTATTTACGGTAATGATAATTTTCGTTCCGGAGAGTATTTAAATAATATGATTGCTTCTTATCAAAAGCAAAAGCCATTTTATTTTTCTTATGATTTCGATGACAATCAGCAAGAAGCATTAGAAATTGGGCAAATCAAAGAATTAATTACAGGACGTACTCTTTTCGCTTCGATTAAAGTGATTGTTTTTAAAAATTTATTAAACCGTAGCTCGAGTGATGTTCTTGGGCCTTTATTTAAATTATTGGAAGAATCTAATATTAATAAATCCAAAAGCATTTTATTAATTATTTATGAAAGAGCAGATATAAAGGATAAACACATTGTTAATTGGTTTGAGAAGCAAGCCCATCATGTTAAACAATTTTCTCTTTTAAAGTCTCGCGAGTTATCTTCTTGGCTGGATGAAGAATCGAGACGTCTCGGCGTGAAACTTACTAAAGAGAGTACAGAAATATTAATAGCTAGTTTTGGCTCTGACACAGGAATGCTCCACTATGCCTTGAAAAAATTATCTTTATTAGGGCCTAAGAATATAATTGATCCCCGTATTTTAGAAGAAAATATTTGGCTTCCTTTTAGCACTAATATTTTTAAGTTTTTAGATAATTTAGCGCAGCGTCAGATTGCTTCAGCGATTAAATTATTAATGCAAGAAATCAATATCGACAATTCCCTTAATCACTTATTGTATCTCTTAAGTATGATCACCTTTGAATTTAGAAGTTTAATTTTAGTTAAAGAAAACCAAAATTTTCCCCAAATTGCAATTTGCCGCCGGACCGACATAAAGCCTTATTCTTTGAGAAAAATTTATCCTTTGACAAAATATTTCACGTGGGATGAATTAAAAAAGATTTATCGCTATTTATTGCTTTGTGACGAGCGCATCAAAAAGGGATTAATGCCCGCAGAAATTGCTTTAAAGACTTTAATGCTGGATTTAAAAGATGTTTTTACTGCTTCCTAATTATCTTAACTTGATTTTTCGTATTAAAAATGATAAATTAAGTAATCAATAAATTAACAATTTGTAGATATGCCTATTACTAATACGGCTAAAAAATCATTAAAAAAAAGTCTCCAACGCAGACAGATTAATATCAAGCGCAAGGAGCTTTTGAGAACAACCGAAAAACAATATCGTAAATTAATAGCCGAATCTAATATTCCAGAAGCTCAAAAAACTTTAAATATTTTATATAAATTATTAGATAAAGCAGCTAAAAACAAATTGATCAAAAAAAATAAAGCTGCTCGCGATAAATCAAAATTAACCAAACTATTGAAGAAAAAGTAAAAAATTCGCCTGAGGGCGAATTTTTTAGTAAAATAGAGATAATGATTTGGAAATATCAAATTCTATCTCATCCGGCTGATGTCAAATTACAAATAACGGCCACAACGAAAGAAGAGCTTTTTCAAGCGGCTTTATCAGGTATGACCGCTATTCTGTATCCCTCCAATTCTCCTCAAAAAGTGGCTATTAAAGATAAAATAAAAATCCACTCTTTAGACCTTAATACTTTATTAGTTGATTTTTTAAATGAAGTTTTGGCGAAAAATGATATTTTTAAAGCAGTTTTTAAAACTCTGACAATTAATACGCTGACTGATACCTATCTTGAGGCAGAAATTTTTGGTAATCATATTCATGCTTTAAAACAAGAAATTAAAGCAGCCACACATCATGGATTAAAAATTACTCAAGACCAAGAAAATAATTATCACGCAACCATTCTTTTTGATATTTAAATATTTATGAAAAAAGAAAATTTAATTCAACTTAATGATTATCTTTGGGAAATCCCCCGATCTTTTAGGCCAGATATGCTGGTGCCGGCTCGTTTTTTTGCTAATGAAAAATTGATGCAAAATATTCTTCAAGATAAATCTTTGGAACAGTTAGTAAATGTTTGCACTTTGCAAGGGATAAAGCGTTATGGTTTAGCAATGCCTGATATTCATGAAGGTTATGCTTCTCCGATTGGCGGAGTAGCAGCTATTGATATTAATGAGGGAATTATTTCACCAGGAATGCAAGGTTATGATATTAATTGCGGAATGAAAATTTTGTATTCTGAATGTTCCGAAAAAGATATTGAAGATAAAATTCCGCAATTGGCTGAAGAAATTTATCGCGCAGTGCCATCAGGATTGGGTAAGGGGAGAGGGGTCAAAATGGATATGAAAGAATTAGATCAAATTTTAGAAAAAGGCGCTTTGAGATTAGTGGAATTAGGTTATGGCGGAAAAGAAGATTTAGATAATTGTGAAGCTGGAGGTTGTTTGGAAAATGCTGATGCTACAGCAGTTTCTCTCTTAGCGAAACAACGAGGTCGAGACCAAGTAGGGACCTTGGGTTCTGGTAATCATTTTTTGGAAATCCAAAAAGTTACCACCATCTATAATGAACAAATTGCCAAAATTTTCGGTCTGTTTAAAGAGCAGATTGTGATTATGATTCATACGGGTTCTCGCGGTTTGGGCCATCAAGTTGCTACCGACTATATTAAAGAATTTATGATGTTAATGGATAAATATCATATTAAAATACCTGACAGGGAATTTGCCTGTGTTCCTTTTAAATCTTTAGAGGGGCAACGAGGGTTTCAGGCTTCTCAGGCAGCAGCCAATTATGCTTGGGCTAATCGGCAAATGAT
>JAAZNP010000035.1 GCA_012798235.1 Parcubacteria group bacterium | reverse complement strand
TGATGATTGCAGTGCATCCTGTTCTGTCACTGCTACTTCTACTCCTAATCCTATTCCAAGTGGTGAAAATCAAACCACTATTTCTGCTACTAATTTAAGCCATACTTCTTTAAGTAAATGTAATGTATCAGGTTATTCTCTTCCCCATACTTTTACCCAAACCGATTCTTCTCATATTTATACAGTAATTTGTACTGGTGATACTGGTTACGATGATTGTAGTAGTGATGTAACTGTTACTAAAACTCCACCCCCTCCAACTACCCCTCCAACTACCCCTCCAACTACCCCTCCACCTACCCCTCCACCTACCCCTCCTCCTCCTACTGGTTGTGAGATTGACTCCTTCCAAATTAATGGTAAAGATGATAAAACAATTCCCAATCCCCCTCTGGTTGTTTTTGCGAATACTCCTTTAATTGGTTCTTTCTCAGTTAATGATCAATGTTACAAATGTGTAGTGACGAATGATAATCCTAATGCTATTTGGGGTGATACAACTGGTACTTATTATCTTATTAACTATCCTGTAACTGGTGGGTATATTAAAACTGACCCTCCTTTTACGATTACCAACACTGGTCTCTATAATTACACTTTACAATGTGTTAGTGATCCTAGTAAAGATCCTAAAACTTGTACTCCCTCTGATCCCGCTTGTGCCATTGATACCACTTCTTTAGGGGTAGATGGTGGTGGAGTAAAAGTTATTAATCTTCCTTGGTGGCGAGAGATTATTCCTAATTTAGGAGGATTTCTAAGAGGATTATTTAGATAAAATATCCATAGAAATACAATAGAAACACATTGAAATAAATCCCCATCTTTTGAAAAAGATGGGGATTTTGTGTTAAGATTTAATTCTATGAATTTAGAATTTAAAATTACTGAACATTTGGAAAAATTGGCGAAAAAATCTAAAGCGATTAGAAAACAATTTTATCCTTCAAAAAAAGAATTAAAAAATCAAGGAAAAACTTTGGATCCTTTGAAAGAAGAAAAATACAGTCCAGTCAAAGGCTTGATCCAGCGCTATTCTAATCGAGTGTTGATTTTATTAACTCTAAATTGCGCTGCTTATTGTCGGTTTTGTTTTCGCCGGCGTATTGTTTCTGATATTCAAAAAGGATTTTTAACTGAAACTGATTTAAATCAGATTATTAATTATATTAAAAAACACCCTCAAGTAAACGAAATAATAATTTCTGGAGGTGATCCTTTGACGCAGCCAAAACTTTTAGAATTATTATTAAAGAAAATAGTGAAATTAAAGCAAATCAAAATTATTAGAATTGGCACGCGACTAATGGTCAGTGATCCTCAACAAATCAACAGTAATATTTTAAGGATTTTAAAATTAGTGAAAAAACAGCCGCTTTATTTATTACTTCATTTTGAACACCCTGATGAATTAACGAAAGAAACAATTAAAGCCATTAAAAAACTGCGTTCCACTGGAGCTATTTTATTATCCCAATCAGTTTTTCTCAAAGGAATTAATGATAATGTTGTAACGTTAGAAAAATTATTTACTGAATTATTAAGTTTAGGGATCAAGCCCTATTATATCTTGCATAATGACGAACCATTAGGAACTAAACACTTTACTGTTGATTTCAAAAAAGAAAGGAAAATAATGACAGCCTTAAGAAAGCGAATCAGCGGTTTGGCTTATCCAGCCTATGTTTATGATCAGCCAGAAGGACCTTGTAAAGTGCCTCTGCCTTTGGATTTTGATTATTCGTTTATGAAAAAATAACTTTAAATAATCGCTCACCCTTTCCTCTTTCGCTCCTGATATTCCGCCAAAGGCAAATATTACTCGCTTGCTTCGGGAAACCTTCCGGAATGTTGCTTCGCTCAGTTCCGGCTTTCCTCTCGCTCGCTTCGTATATTTGTTCCTTTGGCTTCATAATGTCGCTCAAGAGATAAGGGTTCGCTCTTATACTTATATTTTCAAACGAGCGAGTCTTAACTGGTGCGAATGCTTCAGGGGAGGGTCTAAATAAAGGGTTCATTTATGAACCCAAATAAAAGGAGAGAGGTGTAAACGGCTCCTCCCCTGCTAAATGAGCGCCAGTTTAAGATGAGCGAGATGTGTGCCCAGGGTGGGACTCGAACCCACACGGCCACAAGGGCCAGCAGATTTTGAGTCTGCTCTGTCTGCCAATTCCAGCACCTAGGCTTTGGTCAGTATCTAGTATACTGTATTCTGGATATAAAATTCAAGAGGAATAGAATTTTAGAAAGATTTACCCCGCACCTTTTAAAGATTGATTTTATCAAAGATAAGCCTTCGGCATTTATCTTTAAAAGGTGCGGGGTTTGTAGTATAATAATATTAATGGCAAAAATTATTGCAATTTGTAATCAGAAAGGTGGCGTAGGGAAAACAACTACCGCCATTAGTTTAGGAAGTTATTTAGCTGCTCTTGGCAGAAAAACTTTGCTTGTGGATTTTGATCCTCAGGCTAATGCTACCTCAGGCTTAGGTATTAATTATGCCAAACTACCTCAAAATGTTTATCATAATTTAATTTTTGGTTTTGCCTTAGAAAATACAATTCAGCATACGCCGCTTTTTGGCTTAGATATTTTACCGGCTTCACCTGAATTAATTGGCGCTCAAGTAGAATTAGCTTCTTTTCAAGGCAAAGAATATCGCTTGAAAGAATTACTCAATCATGTTAAATCTGATTATCAATATATATTAATTGATTTACCGCCATCTTTGGGTCTTTTAACCGTTAATGGTTTGGTGGCGGCAGAATATGTTTTAATTCCGATTCAAACTGAATTCTTTGCTTTAGATGGCCTTTCTCAATTAATCAATACCATTGATTTAATTAGGAGAAATTTAGATGAAGATTTAAAAATTTTAGGAGCGGTCTTAACTTTATATGACCGTCGCAATCGTTTAGACCGTTTAGTAGTAAAAAACATCTTGCGCCATTTTCCTGGTTATGTTTTTAATGCTATTATTCCCAGAAACATTTCTTTAGCTGAAGCGCCTAGTTTTGGACAATCAATCTTACAATATAATCCTCATTCTGAAGGAGCAAGAGCCTATAGGCAATTAGCCGAAGAAGTGATTAAAATATTAGAATCATCACCAACTGTTTAATGTTTTATGTGATATGGATAATTCTCAACCATTAGGGCAAGGATTAAATGCTTTAATTCCTCCCAAAAAACAAGATCAATCGCATTTAGAAGAAAGAATTAATCATAAAGTTAATGAGACTGTTTCTCATTATCCCTCTGATTTGATTATTCAAAAACCTTTAGAAAATTTACGAGAAGATTTTAAAGCAGATTTTAGAGCAGAGATCCCAGCTTTCGCGGGAATGACAAATAAAAATAAGGAACAATCAAATGTCATTCCCATGCCGATGGGAACCACAGGTGTTGCCTCTGTGGAAAAGGATATTCCCGCTGACGCAGGAATGGCAAAAATCAAAGAAAAAAAAGAGGAAAAAATATTTCAAATTGAAACTGAAAAAATTAAGCCCAATCCTTATCAGCCGCGTCATATTTTTACTGAAGATTCATTAAGGGAATTGGCTGATTCTATTCGTGAATTTGGCATTTTACAGCCCCTCCTCGTAACCCGAATTGAAAAAGAAACAGAACGCGGCACTGAAGTAGAATATCAATTAATTGCCGGCGAAAGAAGATTAATGGCTGCTAAGATGATTGGTTTACCAACTGTGCCTGTTATTATTCGCTTACCTTTGGAAGACAAGAAAAAATTAGAGTTAGCTTTGATTGAAAACATTCAGCGGGAAGATTTAAGTGTTATTGCTAAAGCGAAAGCTTTTAATCGTTTAATTACGGAATTTGGTCTCACGCAACAAGAATTAGCTTCCAAAATTGGCAAAAGCAGGGAAGTAATTGCTAATACTTTACGTTTGTTACAATTACCCTTAGATATTCAAAAAGCCATTGAAGATGGATTAATCAATGAAGGTCATGCTCGGGCGATCTTATTATTTAATAACCCTGAACAAAGACGACAATTTTTTAAAGAAATTCTAGCTAAAAATCTTTCTGGCCGTGAGGCCATGGATTTAGCTCAACACTATTTAGGATTAGAAGGTAAAATAAAAAGTTCGTCAGTGGCGAACCGACGACAAAATTTTTCAACTGACCCTCAGGATTTAGAATGGAAAGAAAAATTAGAAGAATATTTTCAAATGCCAGTAATCATTAAGAAAAAAGGTACCCAAGGTGCCATTGAAATTAAATTTTTTTCCGAAAAAGATTTTGATACTATTTTAAAGAAGCTTTTTTCTCCTTAAAATTTCTTCAATTTTCTTTTTTGTCTCAATCATTTTGACAAAACCGAGCCAAGAAGCTGAGGGTAATTTTCCTTTTTGGACAATTATTTCTACGACATCACCTGATTTTAAATGGTAATTTAAGGGAACTAATTTATCATTGACTTTGGCGCCGCTAGCTTGATTACCAATTTCCGTATGCACCTGATAGGCAAAGTCAATGGGCGTGGCGCCTTCGGGTAAATCAATAATATCGCCTTTGGGCGTGAGGACGAAAATACGATCTTTGAAGAAATCAATCTTTAATGATTCTAAAAATTGATTAGAGTTATAAAAAGTTTTTTGCCATTCTTGTAGTTGTTTAATCCAGTAAAAACTTTTCGGTGGTATAAATTGTTTTTTCTTTTGGTAGATTTTAGTTTGTTTTGTTTCATGATACATCCAGTGGCTAGCAATGCCCCATTCTGCTTCTTCATCCATCTCTTTAGTTCTAATTTGGATTTCTACAATTCTGCCGTGTTCAGAAAACACCGTAGTGTGCAAACTTTGATAACCATTAGGTTTGGGTAAGGCGATGTAGTCTTTAAAACGACCAGGCACAGGTTTCCACATTTGATGAATAATTCCTAAAACAGCATAGCAATCTTCAGTTTTTGGCATAATAATTCTCATGGCAACCAAATCATAGACACGTTTGATATCCATATCTTCTTTTTGCAACTTTCTCCAAATGCTATAAAGATGTTTAGCACGATACTTGATTTTGAGAGGGGTCAAATTATTTTCTTTCAATTTCTTTTCTACCAAAGGAACAATAGATTTTAAATAACTTTCTAATTCCTCTCGTTTGCGGCCAACAATTTTTCTGGTTAATTTATATTCTTCTGGATAAACGTAGGGGAAAGATAAATCTTCTAATTGCGCGCCAATATCCGTTAAACCCAAACGATAAGCTAAAGGAGCAAAAATTTCTAAACTTTCTAAGGCTTTAATTTTTTGTTTAGTCGGTTCTAGGACCCATAAACTTTTCATATTATCTAAACGATCAGCTAATTTAATTAAGATCACTCTTAAATCTTTTGCCATCGCCAAAATCATATTACGAAAATTTTCTTTATCTGTATCTAACTCTTTTTCTTCTCCTTTTCCTTCCTGCTGATATTTAATTGTATTAATTTTAGTTAAGGATTGCACCAAAAAAGCAACTTCATTATTGAAATTACGCTCAATTGTTTTAATGGTGATATTAGTATCTTCAACCACATCATGTAATAAACCAGCCATAACTGCATTAATCCCTAATTTCATTTGTGCTAAAAGCAAGGCCACACGGAGAGGGTGATTAATAAATGGTTCACCAGTTTTGCGAATTTGATTTTGGTGGGCTTGTTCGGCAAAATCAAGCGCCTGCTCAATAAGATCATAGTCGCGGTCACTTAAAGGCTGTAAAGCTTCAATTAATTGAGTCTTTAGGGATTTCATAATCACATTCTTTATTAGAACATTTTATTTTTGTTTTTGTTTCCACGAGAAAGCTACCGCACTGAGGACAATTTTCTCCAGTTGGTTTCAAAGAAGAAGTAAAATCACAGTCTGGCCAGCGAGAACAGGCATAAAACATTTTACCCTTTTTACTTCTTTTGATAACTACTTCTCCTTGATGGCATTTGGGGCAAGCAATATTTAGTTTTTCCGGAGGATTTAATGATTGTGTGTATTTACATTTGGGCCAATCAGAGCAACTAATAAATTTGCCGTATTTCCCCCAGCGAATAACCAATGGTTTTCCGCAAAGAGGACATTTGTCTTTAAGAGTTTCTGTGGGAGAAATTTCATCTTTAGAAACCGCTTCATATTTATTTTCTAAATTCTTTTTAAAAGGTTGATAGAATTCATCAATAGCTTTTGGCCAAGATAATTTTCCTTGAGCAATTTGATCTAATTTCTCTTCAATTTGAGAGGTAAATTGATAATCCACAATATCAAAAAAATGTTTCACGAGAAGGTCATTAACCAAGATACCGATTTCGGTTGGTTCTAAGGCTTTATTTTTATCTCGGGTAATATAGCCTCTTTCTTGGAGAACGGAAATAATGGGAGCATAAGTTGATGGTCGGCCAATGCCATAAGCTTCTAAGGTTTTAACTAAAGTAGCATCATTATAGCGAGGAGGAGGTTGCGTTAAATGTTCTTTAATTAAAACTTCGTTAACTTTAACTTGATTATGAAGAGCAAATTGTGGAAGGTGGTTTTGAAAATCAGGAAGTTTTTGGAAGGGATAGACTTTTAAGAAACCATCGAATATTAATTTATAAAAATTAGTTTGTAAAAGATATTGATCTTTGTGGCCAGCAACTTCAATAATAAGAGAAGTCCTTTGAATAATCGCTTCGGGCATTTGACTGGCCATAAATCTTGCCCAAATTAAATGGTAAAGTTTAAATTCATCAGGAGAAAGATATTTTTTAATTTTTTCTGGTTCTAAAGAGGGGTCAGTAGGCCGAATAGCTTCATGGGCTTCTTGGGCAAGGCGAGAGCGAGATTTGAAAAAACGTGGTTTTGGCAAAACATAATTATCGCCATAGTTATTTTTTAAAAATTCTTGGGCTTTAAGAATTGCTTGCGGCGCTATATTCAAAGAGTCAGTACGCATATAAGTAATCAAACCAATAGGGCCGTTACCTAAATCTTTTCCTTCATAAAGCGATTGTGCTAAAAACATTGTTTTCTTTGCTGGAAAACGATAATTTTGCCATGAAGCTTGTTGTAGAGTGGAAGTGGTAAAAGGAGGCAAAGGGGAATTTTTATTGGGAGTGATTTTAATATCTTTGATAAATCCTATTTTATTTTCTAAATCTTTTTTAATTTCTTCTGCAATTTTTTGATTTGTAATACCAGGCAAAGGTAAAGATTGATTATTTATTTTCCATAAATCAGCGGGAAATTGTTCTTGGGGTTTTTCAACCAGACTCATTAAAGCGCTAATGGAAAAATATTTCTCTTGTTTGAAGGCTAATCTTTCTTTTTCGCGTTCAACAATTAATCTTAAAGCCGGAGATTGGACACGACCCGCTGATAATCCTCGAAAAACCTTTTTCCATAAAAACGGTGATAATTCATAACCAACCAAGCGGTCTAAAATACGACGTGCTTGTTGAGCATTTACCAAATCCATATTAATATTACGAGGATGTTGCAAGGCTGTTTTAATTGCCGAGTCAGTAATTTCGTGGAAGACAATGCGCTGGGGATTATTGTTTAGCTCTAAAATTTGAGATAAATGCCAAGCAATCGCTTCGCCTTCGCGGTCTTCATCAGTAGCTAAAATTACTTCGTTGGCTTTTTGGGCTATTTTTTTTAATTCATTAACTTTTTTTTGTGATTTTTTAGGAATAATATAGGTAGGAGTAAATTGGTTTTCTATATCAATGCCTAATTTTGATTTAGGTAAATCTCTGACGTGTCCATAAGAAGCAATAACCTTAAATTTCCCTTCTAAAAAGTGGGCAATGGTTTTAGCTTTTGTTGGTGATTCTACAATAACTAAATTCATATCTTAATTTATTATAACATAATTACCATTATCAATATTTTTTATTAACTCTTTTATTTCTAAAGCAGTAAGGGCAGCGAGTATTTCGTTAGTGTTAAGATTAATCTTTTCTATAATTTTGTCAACTGAGATTTGTTGCTCCAAAGATATGATTTCGTAAATTTGTCTCTCTAAATCATTATCAAAATGAATATTTTTCTCTTTATTTGTTTGAAGAGGAATTTGATATTCTTCAAGAATATCTTGAGAATTCATAATTAATTTAGCTCCACGCTGAATCAATTTATTAGTACCTATTGAGTTATTGTTAAAAATAGAACCAGGAATAGCAAAAATATCACGATTTTGTTCTAAAGCAAAATTAGCTGTGATCAAAGCACCGCTTTTTTCTGGAGCCTCAATAATTAAAATCGCTTTTGCTAAGCCGCTAATAATTCGATTGCGCCAAGGAAAATGAGATTTAAATGATGGCGAGTTTAAAGGGTATTCGCTAATTAAAGCTCCCTGTTGAATAATTTGCTTACCAAGATTAGTATTTTGAGCTGGAAATATTTTATCGAGTCCTGTTCCCAAAACGGCTACTGTTTTGCCCTGAAAGTCTAAAGTAATTTTGTGAGCCACAGTATCAACACCCAAAGCCAAACCGCTAATAATAGTAAAGTTATAAGGGATTAGTTCTTTTATTATTTTTTCAGTTACTGCTTTTCCGTAAGGGCTGATTTTGCGAGTGCCGACAACTGCTAAAGAAAAATTATTTTTTAAAATATCAATATTGCCTCGATAATATAACCCCCACGGTGGATAAGGAATTTCTTTTAATAAAGGAGGATACTCGGGATCATTGATGGTGCAAAAATTAATTTGCCATTGCTCTAATTTTTCCCATTCTTCGAAAGGGTTAAGACAATGTTTTTGTTCCTGGCTTAAATGATGATAAGCTGCTTTAAATGATTTAAATGGTTTTAAAAATCGAGATAATTCTAAGAAATTATCTCGAAAGATTAGATTTAAAGCGTTAAGATAGATGTTTTCTTCTAAACGGTGGGGCATAATAGTAAATGAAAAATTAAAAATCAAGAGTCAAAATTAGAACAAAATACTTCACTATTCTCATTTTAAAAGATATTTGATATAATAGCAAGAGAGATTATGGAAAATTTTAAGAAAAAATTCATTATTTTGATTTTAACGAGTATCGGTATTTTTCTTATCGCGGGGTTATTATTATTTCTTTTAATGAAGGATATTAATAAAGCGGTCATCAAAGCTCAGCAGTCTCAGCAAGAAATTGCTCACCGGACAGCTATTTTAGACAGAATTCAAACCCTAGAAAGAGAAGCCAATATTGCTCATTTATATACTAATTCTTTAAATCAAGCTCTGCCTACTGAAGATCAAATAACCTCTCTCGATAATACCTTTAAAAATTTAGCTACTTCTAATAATATTAATTTGAGTTTTCGTTTCGGCAATTTAAATCAAGCCACGGAACAAGAACCTAAAAATTATAGTTTTAATTTAGTTCTTGACGGGCATATCACTAGTATTTTAAATTGGCTTGATGCTGTAGAAAAATTACCGTATAATTTTAGATTAACACAAATTGAAATAAACCAAACAGCTGCTAATAATTATAATGTAAAAATTTTAGGTAACGTTTATTTGCGTTAATATGGCCATTCAACCCAGAAAAAAAATTAATAAAAAACAGTTTTTGCTTTTAGGAACAGGATTAGTAATGATTGCTCTTTCAATTTTTCTTATCGTTTATAGTTTGACTTTTTTAATTAAAAATATTAATTTGATATTAAAATCTTCTCCCAATCCTGCTACGGAAACTCATTTCAATATTTCTGGGGCAGAAAAATTATTTCCTAGTATTCAAGCTAGCACCTCTACAACTCCATAAAATTTTTATATTTCGGTTTATTTGGGCGACTAGCTCAGTGGTAGAGCGCGTCTCTGATAAAGACGAGGTCGTAGGTCCGATCCCTACGTCGCCCACTATTCAAACAATAAAATTTGATTCATCTTGACATTAAACGATATTTTTGTTATACTTGAGGTACTGAAAATTTGTAACTTGAAAAGTATATATATAAATTTTGCCAAATCACAAGGAGGTGATTCAAATGGCAAGAAAATTTTTAGTAGTTTTGTTGATTGCTATACTTTTTATAGGTATAGCGCAAATACCAGTTGTAACAGTTGTAACAGCTGAAATCGATCCCAAACAACCAGATATCACTACAGAAAAAATAATTATTCTTGATCCTACAATAGCTCCTCTTTTGGTAAAAGGGACTCTTTCTATAGTTTCTTTTAAGAGCGGAAATATAATTGGTTTTCAGGTGGGAAATGCGTATTCGACGAATATAATTGCGGTTTTAGATAAACCCTTAAAAGCACAGATCACTCAACCAGTTGCACTGGTGTTGCGTAATAAAGTGCTAGAAATTTATCTAGCGCCAATTAATATTTTGTCTTTTGAGTGGTCCGCTCTATCTATATCACAATCACAAATTCCTAAATCCTATTTTCCGTTATTGATAACTGCGCAAATTGTTGATTTCAAGAAAGTTGGGTACGAAAAAGAGGTAAATTATTGTTGCAACCCTCCGGTGGTTAAAGTCAAATATGATTATAAGTTATATTTGAATACTGATACTAATCCTTATGAACCCTCTAAGGGATATAATGTTGTAATTTATGTAGTAGTTCCCGAAGAGAATGTGAAAGATCTAGAATCTGCAGCTAAAAATGATGATTATATCTGGATAGGTGTAAGCGCTCCGCATGCTACAGTTGATAATGCACCTTATGTTAATACAAAAATTTATCTTTGGATATCCTAGATATTTTTGCACCCATTTATTCGGGTGCCTTTTTATTTAATTAATATTATTGACAAAAAGAAATATTTAATTTATATTATAATACGCAATAATTTTATTGCTCTTTGACAATTATGGATTTTCCCAAAGAAAATCCTTTATACATAGAAATACAAAATCTTAGTAAAAGGAGGTGCTACGATGTGGCACAAAAAACTGTTGATCATGGTCCTACTAATTGTTTTTATGGTAGGACTAGCTAGTATTGGAATTCCTTCAATTTCAGCTGCCGCACCTGCTACGCCAATTCCCTTGAGTCCCCAGGGTGACATTTATCTCTGCGACGATCTTCTTCATAATGCTAATTTTAAGTGGACTGCTGTTTCTGGCGCCACTGGTTATACCATGCAAATTGCCACTGTTACTGATTTCACTTCGATTTTGGTAAATTATTCTGCTCCTGTTAATCAAGTATATTTAGGGGGAATAAACTTGTCTCCTGGAATATATTATTGGAGAGTTCAATCGTTTAATATTGACGGGACTTCTCCCTGGTCTACTATTTTAAGCTTCCATGCTATTCCTTCTTCACCGGTTTTGGTCTTTCCAGGTGCTAATGCATTTGTATCACCTAATCCAACTTTTGTATGGACAACTTGTTTTCCTTTTGATACCCAGTTTCAGTTATCTAATAGGCCTGATTTCTCGAATATCTTAATTGATCTTAATTTTAATGCCAATCAATATATCTACAAAGGGCCTTATGTTTATGAATATAAATTTTATTGGCCTTTGCCATGTGGGATGTATTGGTGGAGAGTAAGAACAAAATTAGGAACTGAAATGAGTTCCTGGGTTTCTCAACTTTTTAGTGTCATAGTTCCGCCTTCAATTGCGCCAATAATAATTTCTCCCACAGTGAATATTATTCCGACAAATAAAGTAGATCTAAAATGGTCTTATATTAACAATGCTGATCGCTATCAAATTCAAATTTGTAAAGGAAATGTTTCTCTGCTAGATACCATAATTTATACTAATGAATATAAACTTTTTGGAGAAGACAATACTATCTATTGTTTCCGTGTTCGCGCAGGTAACCCAGTTGGCTGGGGACCATGGTCAGAATGGCGACAGTTCAAAATTTTACTGCCACCTCCAGCACCGCGCATAATGTACCCCAGTAATAATACTGTTTTTCAAACTAATGTTATAACTATTGATTGGACAAGAATTGATACGGCAGAATATTACGTTATAGAGATAACTGATTTTACCGGCCATGTTGTATTGCCCTATAGTTTAAAGAATAATACTTTGCAATTTAAAGGGGAATACCAACATTCCTATAGTGTTCGATTAAAAGCTGTTAATCAAAGCGGAGAATCACCATGGTCGCAAAGCATTTGGTTCAGGATAGAAGAAAATATTCCTCCTCGTTTAGGGATTAATTCTTATTCGCAATACACAAATCAACCAAGTATTGTTATTTCTGGCAAGGTGTATGATTTAGAATCAGGAATTGATGCTCTTTGTTGGGGTCCCAATCCGATACCAATAGCTGCTGATGGTAATTTCCAAATTACGTTTGCTTTGCAAGAAGGTCCAAATTCATTCACCCTTATTGCGATTGATAAAGCCGGCAATAAAACTCAGAAAACTATTGATGTTTTTAAAGACAGTGTTGCCCCAGAAATCACTATTAGTTTTCCTATTTCACCTCTTTATCCAGTAACTGATGTTTTTACAGTTATTAACGATATTGAAATTAAGGGAATAGTCCAAGATTTATTACCAGTTACTTTAATAATAAATAACGAATATATAAACATTAAGGAATCTGGAAACTTTGTTTATCAAACAAGATTAAATTATGGACAAAACAAAGTTTATATACGGGCTATTGATGGCGCGGGCAATGCAACAGAAAAAATCATCAAGATATACAAGACTTTTAATCCGACATTTGTTTTCAAAATAAATAATCCTCAGATATTTGTTCAGGTTATTGATAAAGACGGAAAATTAACATGGCAAGTAGAGGAAATTGATCCTGGAAGATACACGGTACCAATTATTGTAAAAGGCAGGGTATTCATTCCAGTGAGAAAATTTATTGAGTTGATAAATGGCTCGGTTGATTGGGATGCAGAAACGCAAAAAATTACTATTAAAGTTCCAGCGCGAGGGAAAACAATTGAATTATGGATCGGAAAACCTTTGGCTCGAGTGGTTGATACTTATGGCAAGGAGCAATGGATTCAGATTGAAAAGGGAGATAATACTATCACGCCATTCATTAGAAATGATAGAAGTTATTTCCCCTTAAGATTCATTGTGGAACAATTAAATGCCGTTGTTGAATGGGATCAGGTTTTACAGCAGGTTATTATTGAATTCCCAATTGTACCTTAAGATATTTTTACGGCGCTCATTACGAGCGCCTTTTTTATTCTTTTTATTTTTCAAAAATTATGATAGAATTAGTATTGGTATCTAGTTTTAAAAATTAAAAATTCAAAATTTAAAAATTATAGCAAGGGCCTGTAGCTCAATTGGCTAGAGCACCCGCCTTGCACGCGGGAGGTTGTGGGTTCGAGTCCCATCGGGTCCACATTAGAAACCTTTGATGAAAATTTTTCTTGACTTTATAACTCTTTATATAATAAAATTATATTAGATTATTAGGTCGAAAGAATTAATCCCGCACCTTTTTATCACGGTGATGGCTATAAGCCATCACAATAAATACTATAAGTGGTGATAAAAAGGTGCGGGATAAAGGTCGAAAAATTAAAATTTAAAAATTTTAAAATTATGTTTAATACTTTAGCTACGGCTAGTTATGGTGCTTTAGTGAATTTATGGAATGGATTTATTATGTTCATTCCAACATTACTCGGAGGAATTATTTTATTTTTATTAGGATTAGTGATTGGTAATGGTTTAGGGCAATTAGTAGAGAAAATTATTGATTTAATCAAGGTAGATGTTGCTTTAGAAAAAACTGGCTTAAAAAACATCACTGATCGCGCTGGTCTTAAATTAAATACCGGATATTTCTTAGGGCAAATTGTAAAGTGGCTAATAATTTTATCTTTCTTAATTGCCGCCTGTAATGTTTGGGGGTTAAATGCTGTTGGCGATTTTATTCAAAACATTGTGGGATATATTCCTAATTTGATAGTAGCTATCTTAATTTTGATAGTTTCCATTCTTTTAGGGGAATATTTTGCCAAATTTGTTCGCGCTTCTTTAGCAAGCGCTGGACTTAAATTCAAGAATTTTGTCAGTTCCTTATCGCGTTGGGTATTTATTGTTTTTGGAATTTTAGCTGCTTTGTCCCAATTAAAGATCGCTTCCTCTATCATTAACACTCTATTCACTGGTATTGTTGCCCTTATTGCTATAGCCGGTGGTTTAGCTTTTGGTTTAGGTGGTAAAGAATTAGCTCAGGACATTTTGAAGAAATTCAAAGAAGAAGTGGAAGAATAGTAATCCATAAAACAAAAAAGAGCCGCGTGATATGCGGCTCTTTTTTGTTTAGGTTAAAGTCTTGATCCCTCACTTGAAAAAGATAAATTTATTTCATAAATCTAAACAATTTCTTGATAAGAAATAATTACTTATTCTAAGACTTTCTATTTTATGAGTATTTTGCATTAGCAAATCTTTTTCAAGTGAGGGGCTTGACATTTAAAATCAGAGGAGTATAATTAAACTTACCAAAATATGTTAAAGATTTACGAAAAAACCAGATGGAAGTGAGGCAATTTATTTGCGTTATTTTTCAAACGCCATCACTTCCTGATGGCGTTTTAAAATGATAGGATTGCTGGAACTGAAAGATCTTTTACAAATTAATATTTTCATCTTTAGTTTATCTTTTCACTAAAGATGGGAAAGTTGTATTAAGGGCAGATGGTGGATGCCTTGACACAGTGAGGCGATGAAGGACGCGGCGTAGCTGCGATAAGCTTCGGGGAGGTGTGTAGCAACCTGTGATCCGGAGATTTCCGAATGGGGAAACCTATTCCGATGATAAATCGGAATGCCGAACAATCTAACTGAATGTTCGGAGCATACCTGGGGAAGTGAAACATCTCAGTACCCAGAGGAGAAGAAAACAAAAATGACATTTTTCTTTTTCCTTGTTCATGAGGGAAAAAGAAAAATGTTTGTGATTCCTTGAGTAGTGGCGAGCGAAAGAGGAAGAGCCTAAACCAAGTTCTCAATTTTATTGAGATATTGGGGTTACAAGAAAATGTTATGAGTTTAACTCAAGAGTGAAAATAATGATTAGCAAAAATAGCTGAAAAGCTATATCAAAGAGGGTGATAGTCCCGTATGCAAAAATCATTATTGAACTCTTACATTCTCTTAATTACTTCGATGCCAGATAACATCGAAGGAAATATCCGGTACTACTCCGGAAAGGCTAAATACTCACTGTGATCGATAGTGAACTAGTACCGTGAGGGAAAGGTGAAAAGCACCCCGGTGAGGGGAGTGAAATAGAACCTGAAACCATTTTGCCTACAAGGAATCGGAGGGGTGCACCGTATGGTGCACCCTGACGGTGTGCCTATTGAAGAATGAGCCGACGACTTTATACTTATTGCTGATTAATCCCATTTATTGGGAGGAGTCATAGGGAAACCGAGTGTTAACAGCGCGTTTAAAGTAATAAGTATAAGACCCGAAGCCAGACGAGCTTACCATGGCTAGGATGAACCCCGACGAAGGTCGGGGGGAGGTCCGTACCCGTTAGCTGTTCAAAACTATGGGATGAGCTGTGGTAAGGAGTGAAAAGCTAATCGAGTCTGGGAATAGCTGGTTCTCCTCGAAATAGTTCTACGACTAGCGGTTTATTTATCCAGGCGGGGGTAGAGCACTGGATGGTATGTAGAGGGCGAAAGCCCAGCATACCAATCAAACTCCGAATACCGCTTTGGTTATGATAAACTAGTCAGACTACGGGGGCGAAGCTCCGTGGTCAAAAGGCAAAGAATCCAGACCGCAATCTAAGGTCCCTAAATTTTAGTTAAGTGCAGTTTCAAGGTAGTGATTCACCATAGACAATTAGGAGGTTGGCTTAGAGGTAGCCACCCTTTAAAGAGTGTGTAACAACTCACTACTTGATTGGTGAATTGCGCCGAAAATTTAGCGGGGCTCAAACTAAATACCGAAGATGCGGATGCTTTGTTTTTTTAAACAAGGCGTGGTAGAGGAGCGTTTTCTAAGCAGTGAAGTTTCAGGCGTGAGCCGGAATGGAGCTTAGAGAAGTGAGAATGTCGGCATAAGTAATCACTAGCCCGATAAGAAATCGGGCCCCCGAAAATCCAAGGTTTCCTTAGCAATGACAATCAACTAAGGGTTAGGCGGTCCTAAGGTGATGGCGAAAGCCGTAGCTGATGGATAGCCGGTTAATATTCCGGCCCTCCAGTTTTTTGCGAAGGAGCGACGAAGGAAAAAAGTTCAAGCGTCTTAGTGGTTTGACGTTTTTGATATCAAGAATTTCTGTTCAGGGAAATCCGGACAGATGTCTTCAATGACAAAATTCGTATATTGAAAAAAGGTAAAGTTTTACTTTATCAATTTGAACGCAGAGCCTTCCAAGAAAAACTTCTAAGCTTAAAAAAACTGGATCCGTACCGTAAACCGACACAGGTGGATGAGGCGAGGAGCCTCAGGGGAACGGGTGATTCCTCGTTAAGGAACTCGGCAAAAAAGCGGGCGTACGTTCGCAATAAGCCCTCCCTGAACCAGGCGCGCAAGCGCTTCGGTACAGGGCGCAGTGAAAGTATCTCTGGCGACTGTTTACCAAAAACACAGGTCCCTGCGAACCCGTAAGGGGATGTATAGGGGCTGATGCCTGTCCGATGCCAGAAGGTTAAGGATGTCGGTTAGTTGTTTGCTTCGGCAAACAATAAAGCTGAACGTCTCAAGCCCTGGTCAATGACAGCGGTAACTATAACCGTTCTAAGGTAGCGCAGTTCCTTGTCAGGTAAGAAAGTTGCCTGTCTCAGTAGCGATACTGAGGAAAATTCGGCTTATAACGGTGAAGTCCTCTTGGGAGCACTATATAGCAAGGATAGTGCGATGAACAAAGGATAATACCGTGGGAAGCGAGCACTTAAAGCATTGGGTGCTTCGCCCCGTAACGACTGATGTCACCACTAACTAGTGGCGACAGAGATAGATTTATTTGATATAATATATAAAAATATAAATAAATCTATCATATGCCGACCCTTAAAGATTTAAAACATAATCCACTATATATTTTTGGATATATTTCTGGTTATATAGATGGAGAAGGTTGCTTTAGCGTTTCTTTTTCTAAGAGAAAAAAGATAAAGATAGGTTGGGAAACTAAGCCCAGTCTATCAGTCAGTCAAAATGAAGATAGAGCACAAATACTTTATCTTATGAGAGAAATATTTGGTTGTGGTTTCTTAAGAAGAGATTATTCAGATAAGACATTGAAATATGAAATTAGAAGCTTAAATGATTTGACAAATAAAGTAATTCCATTTTTTGATAAATATCCTTTGATTTCAAAGAAAAAGAAAGAGTTCGAAAAATTTAGGAAGATTTGTTTTTTGATGATGAACGGAAAACATTTAACCAAGAATGGATTTAAAAGAATAACAAAGATAGCTTTTGAAATGAATCCTAGCGGAAAAAGAAAATATTCTCTAAAAGAAATATTAAAATCTTTAAGGTGAAGATATAGTCTACACCATTAGAAATAATGGATAATGTGAAGTTCTGACGTGCATGAAAGGTATAACGACCGGAGAACTGTCTCAACGAGGAGCCCGATGAAAATGCGTGTCCAGCGAAGACGCTGGGTACCCGCAGCTAGACGAAAAGACCCTAGAAGCTTTACTGCAGCCTGGCATTGAGTTTAAGTTTGAAATGCGTAGCGTAGTGGGGAGACTTTGAAGCCCTGATTTCGGTTGGGGTGGAGTCGCCAATGAAACACCCATCTTTTCAAAGTTAAATTCTAATCTTAATGGCAAAAACATTACGAGACAGTGCTTGGTAGGCAGTTTTTGTGGGGCGCAATCCTCCTAAAAAGTAACGGAGGAGTCTATTAAGGTTGGCTATCCGCCAATGGAAACGGCGGAAGTAGTACAAAGGCAAAAGCCAGCTTTATAGCAAGGGAGACATCCCGCGCTATTGCGAAAGCAGAGCTTAGTGACCCGATGCGTCATTGTAGAAAGCGCAAAGACACCGGACAAAAGTTACTCTAGGGATAACAGGCTGGTGGAGCCCGAAAGTTCATATCGACGGCTCCGCTCGGCACCTCGATGTCGGCCCATCCT
>JAAZNP010000034.1 GCA_012798235.1 Parcubacteria group bacterium | reverse complement strand
CGTCCTTTTTGCTTCCGCTTCAAAGCGAGGCGGGCGGAAGGGGGGTTCGGGGGGAATTCCGTCCGCCGAGCCCGTTAGTGAAATCGGTTCGGATTTTTTCAAATACACACCGCCGGTTCGACTAAAATAATAAAAATAATAATAAATACAAATATGAAAGGATATATTATTAATATTGAAGAAGGAACTTTGGAGAATAGTAATTTTCGCAAAGTGCTTTATACGGCTAAACATAGCCAATTGGTGTTGATGAGTTTAAAGCCAAAAGAAGAAATTGGTATGGAAGTGCATCCTGATAATGATCAGTTCTTTCGTTTTGAACGAGGGATAGGCAAGGTGATTATTGATGGCAATGAGTATGAGGTAAAAGATGGATTTGCTGTCATTGTGCCAGCAGGAGCAGAACATAATGTGATTAATACCTCTGACACTGAAGATTTAAAACTCTATACCATTTATTCGCCAGCCCATCATAAAGACGGCATTATTAGAACAACAAAAGAAGAAGCTGAGGCAAATGAAGCAGAGTTTGACGGCATAACAACTGAATAAGATATTGATAAGTAAAAACCGAGGCATTGCCTCGGTTTTTTTATTTCAAATATTTTTTGACAATTTGATTAAATTTTGCTCCCCGATCAAATTCATTCTTGAATTTCTCAAAACTAGCTGCTCCAGGAGAAAAAACAATGACATTATTTTGTTTTTTCTTAGCTAAGTATAAAGCATAAGAAAAACATTCATTTAAAGTCTCCAAGACATTATAATGAGCACTATAATGTTTTCTATTTAATTGGGTTACTAATTTTTGAGTTGCCGAACCATTTAAGAGAATCAAATTTTTTGCGGGTAGAATTTTCTTGATAGTTTTGGCCAAATTGAAGAAATCTAAATTTTTATCAGTGCCTCCAGCAATTAGAATTAAATTTTTATTTTTAAATCTTTCTAAAACTTGCTCGGTAGCCTCAGGCGAAGTGCCGGCACTATCATTAATAATAGTTAATTTTTTATTATGAAAAATAATTTCCTGCCTCATTTTTACTTGGGGCAAGGAAGCTATTTGCTTTTTGATTTGTTGATTTGATAATTGAAAGATTTTGCTAACAGCAATGGCTCGTAATAAATTATCAGTATTATGCAAACCCCACAACGCAATAAAATCTTTGGCATTGATGATTTTTTCTGAATGCTTATTTTTTCGATAAACTATCCAATTGTTATGCAAATAAACGCCAGATAAATTCTGAGGTAATTTTTTTAAAGAAGTAAAATATATTTGAGCTTTTGGCTTTAAAGAAAGAAAATATTTGGTCCAAGGATTATCGTAATTAAGGATAAGATAATCGTCTTTAGTTTGATATTTGAAAATATTAGCTTTAATTTGAGCATATTGTTTTAAATTGTGATAACGGTTTAAATGGTCAGTATATAAATTAGTAATAACAGCCAGATGAGGAGCTTTTGTTGGCGGTAATTCTAATTGGAAGCAGGGGATTTCTAAAACTACGGGTATATTTTTCTTTAATTTGTTTATAAAAGAAAAAAGAGGATAGTCAGGATTATTGCCACCCACTTGGATTTGAGGGAATTTGGCTTTTAATAAATGATGAGCCCATAAAGTAGTAGTAGTTTTTCCTCGGGTTCCGGTAATACCAATAATAGGTTGCTTAACATATTCGAAAAATAATTCCAACTCTTTCATTATTGGTTTTTTATGTTTTTGAGCAAAAGCGACTAAGGGATTATTTAAAACAGGCACTGCTTGATTCAAAATAATCAAATCATTTTTCAGGATGTCGTTCAAGCGATGCTTACCTAAAACGAGTTTAATTTGAGGGAAATATTTGTTTAATTTTTTCAGTGATGGTGCGAGTTCTTTTTTAGATTTAGTATCAGTAATAGTTAAATGAAAGCCGTGTTTTAATAACCATAAAGCTAATGATAACCCCCCGCCTAAAATCCCCAAACCCACCAATAAAACTTTTGTTTTCTTTTTCATATCATCTTTTTATCTTACCATTTTTTAATTTTAGCGGCAACAATATTTGGTGAGGGCTTTACTTTTTTGAAAAACTTGCATATACTAATAGTGGTAGCCGCAAGGTTACCAACGGTGGGGCTGCCCCGATTCTCCTTTTGGAGATTCGGGGCACACCTTTAATTATGGATATTTACGATTTAATTATTATTGGCGGCGGACCAGCAGGACTTACTGCTGGTATTTATGGCGGTCGAGCAAAACTAGACCCTTTAATTTTTACTGGTTCTTTAGGAAAGGGTGAATTAGCTACAGCAATAGATATTGATGATTTTCCGGGTTTTCCTCAAGGAATCAGTGGCTTAGAATTATTGGGGTTAATGGAGGAGCAAGCAAAAAAATATAATTGTCATTTAATACCCAAAGAAATTATTGCAGTTGATTTTAAACAAAAACCATTTAAATTAGTTGATGATAGCAATAAAGAATATTTTGCTCGTGCGGTGATTATTGCTAGCGGTGGCGATATTCGCTGGTTAGGATTAGACAAAGAAAAAGAGTTTATTGGTCACGGAATTTCTGTTTGCGCTGTTTGTGATGGGGCATTTTTCAAAAATAAAAAAGTGGCTGTTGTAGGAGGGGGAGACGTTGCTTTAGAAGATGCTCTTTATTTAACTAAATATAGTGAAATTATATATCTTATTCATCGTCGCGATCAGTTTCGAGGTTCAAAGTTTTTCCAAGACGAAGTTCAAAAGAATCCGAAAATAAAAATTTTGTTCAATAGTGAAGTAGTGAAACTAGAAGGAGATAAGCAATTAGAAAGAATTGTCATCAAAAATAATCAGACGCAAGAAGAAACAAAGCTAGATGTAAACGCTTTATTTTTAGCCATTGGGTTTCAACCAGTAATTGGTTTTTTAAAGAATCAATTAGAAATTGACGAAAAAGGGTATATTAAAGTACATGATATTGTAAAAACATCTGTTGATGGTGTTTTTGCCGCTGGTGATGTTTGCGATTCTCAATATCGTCAAGCCATCACCGCAGCTGGTGCTGGAGCAATGGCTGCTATTGAAGCTGACAAATGGTTAAGAAAAGAGAAGATGAATAAATGAATATGAAATCAAACATTCTTCAGATTAAACATTTAACCGTTAATTTAGGAAGGAAAAGGATTCTCCATGATTTGAATTTGACTATTAAACAAGGAGAGATTCGTGCTTTATTAGGACCTAATGGTAGCGGCAAAACCACTTTAGCCCAAGTACTTCTAGGATTATCGCCATATAAAGTCACGCAAGGGAATATTATTTTCAAAAATAAAAATATTACTCACTTCAGTCCCGAGAGAAGAGTCCATTTAGGCATGGGATTAGTTTTTCAAAATCCGCCAGCTATTAAAGGAGTAACTTTAAATAAATTAATTCAAGAGATTTCTGCGCAGCAAAAGGGGACAAAAGTAGTTTTTACGGAGAAAAAACTAATAAATCTTCAAAATAGAGAAATTAATTTGGATTTTTCTGGAGGAGAAAAAAAATTATCCGAACTTTATCAATTAAGTTATTTGAATCCTCAATTCATGATTCTGGATGAAATTGATTCAGGTTTAGATATTGAAAGTTTGCAAAAGATTATTTATTTTTTAAAACATAAGTTTTATACCAAACAAAGGGCCTTTTTGCTCATTACTCATCGTGCCGATATTTTAAAATATTTAAATCCTTCGATGGCTCATATTCTTTTGGACGGAAAAATCATTTGTTCGGCTAAAGACTGGCTGGCTATTTGGAAAACGATAAAAAAATATGGTTATGAAAAATGCAAAATTTGTCCCAAAAAAATCTGCTAATTTTTATTACCTTGATCATGCCTTAAAAAATATTTTTGCTCCTCAAGGAGTAGAAATTTTAGAATCTCCATTAGCGTTTAAAAAATATTCTTGGTCTAGAAAATATTTTAATAAAAAACCTCATGAAGGTTATTTTATTTGGGTCAAAGAGCAACCCAAGCAAGCTTTGACTACTTGTGTGGCTATTTCTCGCTCAAAGACGAATCAAAATTTAGACAATCTTTTAATTATTGAAAAGGGGATATCTGCTCAGTCCTTAGTTTCTTGTAGTGCTTTAGCTATTGGTTTGTGCGCTAAACATCAAGCCCAGGGAAAGATTGTTCTCAAAGAAGGGGCCAGTCTTTCTTATAAACATTTACATTCCTGGGGGCAAAATGATTATGTAGAACCAGATTATGAATTTATTTTAGAAAAAGGAGCGAGATTAGATTACTTCTATCAACTTTTGAATCCACCGAAAAAATTAATCTTTAAAACAAAAATTTCTTTAGGGGAAAAAGCTTCAGCCAATCTTAATGTAGTTATGAAGAGTAAAAATGCTGTTATTAATATTGAAGAAGAAATGGATTTATTAGGCCAAGGGGCTCAGGGAACGGTAAATTTACGATTGGTAGCGGGAAAAAATACCCAAATTAAAGCTATGAATAAATTAATAGCTAAAGCAAAGGGGAAAGGGCATTTAGAGTGCCAAGGTATGATTTTAGATAATCAATCTTCCATTGAATTAATACCAGATTTGATTAATAAGAACAAAAATTCTCTCTTGACCCACGAAGCCTCTATTGGTAAAATTAACCAAGAAGAAATTAATTATTTAAGAACCAGGGGTTTATCCCAAAAACAAGCGATTAACTTAATTGTTAACGGTTTTTTGCATCTTAATCTCTAATTTTAAAAATTATGTGCGGACCTTTATGTGCTATTGGTATTGCTGGCGGATTATGGCTTTCCCAAATATTGGGTATTGATGATTTGACTTTAGGATTATGGATCGGTGCTTTAATTTTGTCAGTATCCGTTCAACTTAATAAATTTTTAATTAGAAAACATAAAACTTTTCGTTTTAGTTTTTGGATAATATTAATTGTCTTGTGGCTATTAAGTTTTTTACCAATTTGGAATAAATTAAATTGGCAACCAATTAGTTTGTTTTGTGGTTTGCCGAGAGTAATTAGTGGCTCAATAATTGGTATGATCATTCTTTTCCTTAGCGATTGGCTCAATAATTTTATTTTGAAAAAATATCACCACAATCAAGTGTATTTTCCGTATCAAAGAGTAATTATTCCAATCATTGCTTTAATAGTTATGAGTTTAATTATCGAATTATGGGTTTGTAAAATATTTCTTTAATTTTAATGAATTTATAATATGGATACCCAAAAAGACTTTTCTAAAATTATCGCTAAAATTAATGAGTTGAAAAGCGGCAAAAATCCTTTAGATTTATCATCTAAAGAAGATTTAGCCGTTGGCATTATGAATCTTATATCCATCGAAGAACATTTATTTTTTACTTATAATAAAACCGGCGATCAAAAATATTTGGACATTTTGAATCAAACGCGAGAAATACGTAAAAATTTATTAAAAGAAATAGTCAAAGATCCCAAGGGAGAAATCTGGTGCATTTCGAAACATTTATTGGCACTGAGCATGCGTCTCATGGAAGTTGGCACTAAAAAATTATCTGATGGAGAAACGGCTAAGGCTAAAGAATTATTTGATAAATCTTATTTGTTTTGGAATATTTTTTGGGGATTAAATTTAGGTATCATTAATACTAAGGATATTAATAATAAAGATAATGACCCCAAAGAATCAGAAACTATTACTCTTTTAAGTGATAATAAAGAAAAAAAGTTTAACATTTTCAGCAGATTAAGCGAAATTATTCAGCAGGTTTTGGATTGTTGTAAAGAGTAGAATATGGATATTTCTTTATTTGATTATCAACTTCCCAAAGAACTAATTGCCCAAGAACCAATTGAGCCGCGAGATCATTCGCGGCTTATGGTTTTAGATAGAGAAACGCAATCCATTAATCATGCTTATTTTTATAAAATTATTGATTTTTTGAAGCAAGACGATGTTTTGATTTTTAATAATTCTAAAGTTGTACCAGCTCGCCTGCTAGGCCATAAAAAGGATACCCAAGGGAAAGCGGAGCTCTTATTAATAAGGCCCCTGAATAGTGAAATTTTTGATTTTCAGAATTGGCCACAGCAATGGTATGCCATTGGTAAACCAGAACTAAAAATAGGGCAAATTATAGAATTTAATAATGGCTTAGAAGCAAAAATAATAGAGCATTCAAATTACGAATTAAAAATAGAATTTAACGCTACTGGAGATAGTCTTCAAAAACTTATTCGAGAAATAGGCCAGATGCCTCTGCCGCCTTATATCGAACAGCCCACTGATAGATCTTTTAAAGAATATCAAACTGTTTATGCCCAAAAAGAAGGTTCGATAGCTGCACCAACGGCTGGTTTCCATTTTACTCAGGATTTATTAAATAAAATAAAAACGAAAAGAATTCAAATGGAGTATATTGTTTTGCATGTTGGTTTAGGAACGTTTTTGCCGGTTAAAGAACAACAAATTGAAAATCACTTAATGCATGCTGAATATTTTGAAATTTCTGACGAAGTAGCCAGAAGATTAAATACAGCCAAACAAAAGGGACAAAGAATTATTAGCGTGGGGACTACTGTCGTGCGGGTATTAGAAAATTGTGCTTCTGATAATGGTATTTTAGAATCTCAAAGGGGTTGGACAAAATTATTTATTTATCCGGGATATAAATTTAAATTTGTTGATGCTTTAATTACTAATTTTCATTTACCGAAATCAACTTTATTAATGTTAGTATCTGCTTTCGCAGGCAGGGAATTTATCCTTAAGGCCTATCAAGAAGCCATAAAACAGAAATATCGTTTTTTCTCGTTTGGAGACGCAATGTTTATTCAATGATAATTTGTAATAAACTGTGTTTAAAGTTATTAAACAATCAAAAAAGGATCAAAGTAGGTTGGGAGAAATAACTACCAATCACGGCGTTTTTCATACCCCTATTTTTATGCCACCAGGCACTTTAGGCGTCGTAAAAGCTATTGGTCCTGATGATTTGGAATGGATTGGGGCAGAAATCGTGCTAGTAAACGCGTTACATTTGCATTTAAGGCCAGGGGAAGAACTTATCCAGTATTTAGGAGGTATCCATAACTTTATGGGCCTTAAAAGGCCAATTTTGAGCGATTCTGGGGGGTTTCAGGCCTGGAGTCTAAGCCAGAGAGGCCCTAAATTAAGCAAAATTACTGAAGAAGGGGTAGAATTTCAATCTCCTTTTGATGGCTCTAAACATTTTATTACCCCTGAAAAAGCCATTGAAATTGAACATCAAATAGGTGCTGACATTATTATGGCTTTTGACGAATGCTCTCCTGATAATAATGATAAAGAATATGTTAAAAAATCAATGGCAAGAACCCATCGTTGGGCAGAAAGATCTTTAAAAAAACATCAGGAATTGAGTTTCAAAGAAAAAGAAAATAATCAAAAATCGCCTCTTTTATT
>JAAZNP010000033.1 GCA_012798235.1 Parcubacteria group bacterium | reverse complement strand
TTTAGCTCGAGCACTGCCCATACCAACTAAAATCAACGAAGCCAATAAGGCAATGATGGCAATAACGATTAACATTTCAATGAGGGTAAAACCACTTCTTTTTTTACACATATTTTTGTATTTATATTTTACCGTGCACCACGTAGGGCGCACGGCCCTGAACACCATGTGGTTTAGGGTTTATCGACCTTTTGAATTAAAAAATGAAAATTGAAAATTGGGCTAAATTCCTTGCGCTAATTGATAAATTGGCAAGAGTACAGCGGCTACTAAAAAGGCAACCAAGATACCAATGAAAACAATCAAAATTGGTTGTAATAAATCAATCATTGTGGCAAAAGCGCGGTCTACTTCTTTTTGATAGTAGCCAGCAACTTTTTTAAAAATTTGCTCTAAGCGGCCAGTGCTTTCTCCTACTGCTGCCATCTGGCTGACTAAAGGCGGGAAATATTCATAATAATCTTTTAAAGCATTATTAATCGTTTCTCCTGTTTTTAATTTATCAGCTATATCGCGGCCAATTTTTTGATAAACATAATTACCAGTAGCATCACCAGAAACTTCAAAGGCCGTGATAGCAGGAATACCACCCAAAAGTAAACTTGCTGTTGTTTCACAAAAACGACTAATAAATATTTTTTTATAAATATTGCCAATAAGCGGTATTTTTAATAAGTAAATTCCGCCCACTCTCTGACCTTCGCGAGAGCGAAAATAATTTAATAATAGCCATGCAATTCCTAATAAAACAACAAGTAAAATAATCCCCCATTGATTTAAAAATTGGCCTATAGCAATTAAAATTTTTGTACCCAAGGGCGGGGTTTTATTAAATTCATCAAAAATAGCAACCATTTGTGGTGCTAAAGCAACTGTGATTACCGTACCAATCACTATAAAAGTCAAAAAGAGAAAAGCAGGATAGGTTGCTGAGGATTTTGCTTTGGCCATTAAATCATTTTCGTGCTCTGCATAATCAGCTAAATTACTCAAAACCTCACCCAATCTTCCAGAAATTTCACCAGATTTAATCATCTGAACATAATATTCACCAAAAACATCGCTTCTTTTTTCAATAGAGCGCGATAAAGGTAACCCAGCATCCAAATCAGAAATTAATTCAAAAGTTAAATCTTTTAAAGCTGGAGTACCTGCCTGAATTAATAATGTTTTTAAAGATTCAGCCAAAGGTACTTGACTTTCTAATAAAGTAGCAAATTGTCTTAAAAAAATTGCTAATTCTTTTCTAGAAACGCGGTCTTTTCTGCCAAATAATTGGTCGAAAATAGTAACCCTTAATTCGGGATTAATATCTAGAACAATCAAGTCGTAACTTTGTAATAATTTGACCGCAGAATCAAGAGAGCGAGCTTCGACGGCTCCAGTTTTAATACTTCCTGTTTTATCTTTTGCTTTATAAATAAATTTCATGCCAATGTAATTAAAATTTACGAGCTCAATGCGAAGTAAATTTTACTATCACATTGAGCACCCCACACCTATTTTCCCATTGTAAAGAGGAATTTTTCTATTAAATCAATCTTATTGATTATCTCTAGCAAAAAAGTCTTTGAGGACTTTTTTGTGATGTTATTTGAATCGCAAAATAGGTGTGGGGTAAAGGTTTTCTAAACAAATTTTGTTCACTTTCAGCTCCAAAATTTGTAGAAAGCCCTTTACCCTAATAATTGCCTTAATTCGGCAGGATTTAAAGAATAGGTTTCGGCTGTTTCCAGAGATATTTCTCTTTTTCTCACTAATTCAATCAAGGAGCGATTTAAAGATGACATACCTTCCTGTGTTGAAGTTTCAATCACTAAATCAATCTGATAAGTTTTCGCTTCGCGAATTAAATTTTTCACTGCAGAATTAGCAAACATAATTTCACAAGCAGGAATACGACCACCAGAAATTCGAGGCACCAATCTTTCAGAAATAATACCAATCAAAGTTGAGGCCAATTGCGAACGAACTTGATTTTGTTGATTAGCCGGAAAGCTATCGATAATACGGTCAATGGTTTGACTCGAAGAATTAGTATGCAAAGTAGAAAACACTAAATGACCAGTTTCAGCCGCTGTCAAAGCAATGGAAATTGATTCGGG
>JAAZNP010000032.1 GCA_012798235.1 Parcubacteria group bacterium | reverse complement strand
TTTTGGCCAATGAATAGTCCAACGCCAGAACTTTTTCCAAATATTAATAAAGGCCATATACGTGCCGTAACCGCAGAAAAGTTCATCAGAGCCCTCGCCTACTTGCCCCATAATAACACCATTATCTCTAAATAATTTAGCTAAATAATAGACAGGAAAACAAACCCAATCGCCATTAGGGTCATCAGTCTTTTGAGCCATTTCTTTAATCCAAGATAAAAATTCTTCTGGACCAACTACTGCCTCGTGGCTGGTGGATTTAAGTATTTGATTAATTTTGCGAGAATATTCAAATTCATCGTATCGGGGAAAATCCTTGTAGGAAATGGAAAAAGTTTCTACTGGCTTACCCATGGCTTGAGACATTAAAACAGCATTCGTGGAAGAATCAATACCGCCAGAAAGAAAACAACCAAAAGGAACATCAGAAACCATTTGTTTTTCAATTGAATCTTTGAGTAAAGAGCGAACTTCCTGAATATAGATTGCTTCGTCGGCTTGCGGCTTCCTAGCAATGACAGAAGAAAAGGGTTGCCAATAACGTTGAGTTTCCAAATGGCCGAATTTATCTAAAGTTAAATAATGAGCTACGGGTAATTTTTTAATATTTTTAAATAAAGTAAAAGGTGCGGGCGTACAGGCAAAAGTTAGATAATGAGAAATTCCTTCTAAATCTGGTTCGCGTTTAACGACGGGATTTTGTAAAATGGCTTTGATTTCCGAACCAAAAAGAAAGATGCCATCTTGATAATAGTAATAAAAAGGCTTGATGCCTAAACGGTCACGACTAGCAAATAATTTTTTATTTTTCTCATCCCAAATCACAAAAGCGTACATGCCATTTAGATCATCTAAACATTTTTCTCCTTTTTCTTCATAAAGATGAAGCAAAACTTCACTATCAGTTTTTGATTTAAATTGATGCCCTTTTTTAATTAAATCTTCTTTAATTTCTTGAAAGTTATAAATTTCGCCATTAAAAATCAACCATAAAGTTTGGTCTTCATTAGTCATAGGTTGATTACCTAAGGGCGATAAATCAATAATGGCTAAACGCCTAAATCCCAGACCTACTTTTTTGTCTTGAGAAATATATAAACCTGAATCATCAGGTCCGCGATGAATCAAAGAATCGCGCATTTTAATGAGCGTGTCTTTATTCACTTCTGAAGGATTATTAACAATGTAAATTCCAGTTATGCCGCACATGGTTATAAATATTTTTTTCTTGCTAATTCATGTTCTTCAAGGGTTTTGGAAAAAATGGTTTCGCTGGTCTTCCGATTGGTTAAATAATACCAATAATCGTTAGGCAAAGGCTTAAGGCTAGCTTTAATAGAAACAAGACCAGGGTTAGAAATGGGCGTGGGTGGCAGGCCTCGATTCTGATAAGTATTGTATGGCGAATCCAAATTAAAAGATTCTTTAGTTAATTGGCAATCATTAAAGCTTTGATTTTGAGCATAACATATTGAAGCATCAACTTGAAGAGGAATGTTTTCTTGTAAACGACGCTCTAAGATGTCAGCTACTTTTTGTTTATCTTCCTCGGTTTTCACTTCTTTTTCTAAAATTGATGCTAAAATCAATTTATCGTAAGAAATATTCAAGTCTTTTGTTTTTTCAGAAAAATTATTCAAAAAAATTGCAATAATTTCTTGTGGTGTTAAACCTTGAGGCAAGTGATAAGAATCAGGAAATAAAAAACCTTCTAAGGAATTAGTAACCGGAATATTGTGGAATAAATTCGGATATTCTACTTGAAAATCTTGAATTTTTAAATCAGTAATTGTTTGAGAAGCAGATAAAATATTTTGCTGATGCAAATTATTGTCAATTTCTTTTAAAGTATCACCTTCTTTTATTAGAAAAATGCCATTGGAAGCAACGTGGTTAGTAGTGATTAATTTGATAATTGTCTTCATATCAGCTCGGCTAGGAATTACATAATAGCCTGCTTTAATGTTCTGAGTTTGATTAGCCATTTTTAAATAAAAGCGGAAAAGAATATCAGAATAAATAAGATCATTTTGTTTTAAGCGATAACTAATAGAAGCGACTGATTCTCCTTTGGTAATGGAAAATGGCTGCGGTAGAATTGTTGGCGAAGGAGCATTAATAAATAAATAAAAAACGCCTACTACACCCAAAGCAAGAATAAAAGTTATTATTTTAATTAAAGAATCTCGTTTCATTGTTAGAAAGATTTCCGCTTTCGCGGGAATGACAATTATATTTACGTTCTATGACGAATCATACTATTAACAATTCCTAAACCAATAAAATCAACTAATAAATGGGACCCGCCATACGATAAAAAGGGTAAGGCAATCCCAATAATGGGTAAAATACCCGTATTCATACCTAAATTTATAAAAACTTCGATGAGAAGTTTCGTCGTGAAGCCAAAAGTAAATAATTTACAAAAATTGGTGTCAAAAACATTGGCCCAATAAGAAAGACGATAAAACAATAAAAGATAAAGAGATAATAAAATAATAACTCCAATTAATCCCAATTCTTCTGCTAAAGCCGCAAAAATAAAATCAGTTTTCGCCAAAGGAAGAAAATTCAATTGGGTTTGTGTTCCCCAACCCAAACCCTTGCCGAAAATACGTCCCGAACCAATAGAAATTAAAGCCTGATTACGATTATAGCCAATGCCCTCTAAATCTTGTTGGGGGTTTAAAAAATTCAAAATTCGAGCTTGTTGGTAAGGCTTCAGTAAAAAACCCCAAGCCAAAGCAATAGTTAGAATAAAAACAATTAATAAACCAAAAATTTGACCCCATCTAATACCAGAAACCAAAACCAAACAAAACCAAATTAAACCTAAAATAACAGCGCCTCCTAAATCAGGTTGAAGTAACACTAAACCAATAGGCAAGAGAGCATAAATTCCAGAAATAAATAAATACTTAAACTGCCAAATTTCTAAATGACGGGAGGAGAGATATTTAGCTAAAACTAAAATTAAAATAATTTTAGTAAATTCTACTGGTTGCAAACTAAAAAAACCAAAATTAAACCAACCGGTAGCGCCTCGACTCGTTTTACCAAAAAATAAAACAAGAAATAACGAAATTAAACTGAGGCCATATAAAGTTAAGAGAAGAGCCGAAGAATTATGTAAAATACGCCAATCAAAAGTCGACATCGCCAAAAACAAAATTACGCCGATCGCAATAAAAATTAATTGTTTTTTTAAAGCAAAAAATGGGGATACATCATTTTTTGATAAACTCCCCAAAATTAATAAACCAAAAGAAATTAATAAAAAAATAGCTAAAGAAAGTAGATGATCACTTTTTTTCATAAGATTTAGCGACCAATAAATGCATTGTTGATATCCAGAACATTAATATGAACTTCGGAAGTACATACCGTCAAGCCAGTTGACACTTCATAATGCCAACTAATAGTAAAATCTTTTGTTTTACCGGATAAAATATTAGTCAGAGGAGTAGAACCAATGGTTTTAACATTATTGTTTTTATCGCAAAGCAAAACAACTATTTCTCCTTGTTTAAAATTAAAAGGAGCGCTGTTATAAAATAAACCTTCCACTTTTAAAGTAGCTTCGTATGATTCAAATTGCTCCGGAATAGTTTGAGGGGAAGAAGGGGCCAATTCTTGAGCTAATTCATTTAATTTAGTAGCTGTTAATTTACCGACCTCGCCAGTTACAGGAAGATCATATTTTTTCTGAAATTCCTTCACAGCATTTTCTGTGGCTTTATCAAAAGTGCCGCTAACCATTCCTGGCGGATTATAACCAGAGTCTAAAGCTAAAAATTCCTGTAATTTCTGAATGTCATATCCTTGCATGCCTAATTTTAAAACTTTATTAGTATCAAAAATATAACTTGCCGTAACCGCGGAGCCGCTGCCATAAAGTTCATTTAATTTATCTCGTGTTTGCGGACCGACTTCTCCTGTCACCCTAATACCATATTTGGCTTGGAATCTTTTAACCGCAGCTTCAGTAGCCTTACCAAAGTAACCAGTAACTTGACCTTCGGGATAAATGCTTGGCGTTTGGCTTAAAACTTTTTGTAAATTAGTTACTTCAGGGTCTTTCATGCCCAAAACCAAAGTTTTCGTGAAAGTATAAAGATTTTTAGTTATTTTTGTACTATCAATAGGTTCAATAACTTTAGTGGCGCTAATAATAAAAGGATTGCCCACTTGAAGATTAATACCAGTGATGGGCTTTTGCCAAATAATGGAATCTTTATCAATAGATAATTCTACTGATTGCGGTTTAAAATTTATATCTATTTGGGAGATAACAAAAGTTTTCATTTCGTGAGGAAGAATAAAATCTGTATAATCCAATTGTTGCGTTTCATTATTAGGTCCGGTTAAAATTAAGTGATAAGAAAATTTTTCTGCGCCCCATTCATTATCAGTATTCATTAGTTGAAAATAAATATTGGCTTTATTATTAGCAGTTAATAAAATTATGGGTTCTGTTTTAATAGTCAGCGGAGGATTGTATTTCAAGTCACAAGAAATGCAAGAACCACCGCAATCAACACCGGTTTCATTACCATTCTTTTTATTATCAAAACAAGTAGGGTTAGGTTTAACGGCTAAATAAATACCGCCACTAATAGCTAAAATAATAGCTAAAAAAATTAGACCAATGATTATTTGTTTGCGTAAGCGATTATCCATTGGGAATATTATAGCACAAAAAGCTAGAGGAATAAATCCCGCACCTTTTAATCACTATGATAGCTATAAACCATTACAATAAACACTATAAGTGGTGATTAAAAGGTGCGGGATAAAAAAAGGGCCCGCAAAACCTACTTTCCCCCTGTTGGAGTATCATCGGCATTAAATGCTTTCACTGCCGAGTTCGGAATGGAATCGGGTGGTACACATTTAATTAAATCACGGGCCCAAAATAAATATCTTTTCGCTAAAGATGGGAAAGTTGTTTCAATTGATTAGTACTCCTCGGCTTAATGCCTTACGGCACTTCCACCTAGAGCCTATCAACCTGGTAGTCTTCCAGGAATTTCTCTCCCTTACGGGACACGATACCTAATCTTAGGGTGGGCTTCGCGCTTAGATGCTTTCAGCGCTTATCCCTTCCGAACATAGCTACCCGGCCATGCCATTGGTATGACAACCGGTACACCAGAGGTTCGTCCAGTCAAGTCCTCTCGTACTATGACCAGCTCCCTTCAAGTATCGAACGCCCACAGCAGATAGAGACTGACCTGTCTCACGCATATGATCATAAATTACTTTATGTATGGACTATACCATCATCCTAATATTAATTAGGAGGTTGACGTATTGATAAATCTTAACGATTTATCCCTTGGTTTAAAACCAAAAGTCTCTACGGGGTTAAAACTTTTTTAATGACTCGCTAATAACTTTCGAGGTAATGCGTCTCTTTTTAGAATAGTTTAATTGTTCTAAATTATCGATCATTTTTGCTAAAGCTATAAAATCATTCACTGTTTTCATTTTTGCCTTTTTTTGAATCACTTGGAGAAACAATTGAGCTTGCTTTCTCTTAAATATCAAATAAGGAGTAACCTGTTTTAAC
>JAAZNP010000031.1 GCA_012798235.1 Parcubacteria group bacterium | reverse complement strand
TCGGCGATTTGTTTTGCCAATATTACTTGTTTAGGGCTACTTAATGCTATAAATACTATTTTTGCGGTAGATTTATTGATTTCATTTACGATTTTCTTTTGTTCTTTTATATCAATATCTCCGTAAGGAGCTGGGCTAGATCCAGCTATATTAAGTTTTGGGTATTTTTTTTGAATTTTATTTATCAATAATTTAAGGGTTTTCGTATTTGTACCATATAGGAATATTGGATAGCCATTTTTGTTTGCCAAACCCAATACTTTAAGCATCAAGTCAGGACCGTATACTCTTTCTTTTAATCTTATTCCATATAACCAATTTAGAGACCATTTTATCCACTGACTATCCGGAGTAAGAATATCATATGCATTCAAAATATTCTGAAGTTTTTTATCATAATAGGCTTTTATTAAAGTATGTGTCGCAAGAGGAAAAATTAAAAGAGAACTATTTTTGATAATTGATGTTTCTATTTTAGAACAAACAAGACTATAATCACAAACACCTATCTCTGTTTTTATTATCCGTTTTTTTCTAAAGCTAGGCATACAATTTTTATTGTTTTTATATTTTTGTAGAAAAAAATATGTATAAGTACATTTATACAAATAAATTATTTTATAGGTATTATAATATAATGAAAAAATATTAAAAAAATCTATTTTTGAATATAAAATTGTATGCTTAAAAAAATTAAAATAGGGTTACTCCATGGAATAAATTATATTAAAAAGAATTTGGCCATTAGAATACCATGTATATATTTAATACCTAAACCTCAAGCCATCTATTTAATCCCTAGTATTAAATGTAATTCAAAATGTATTATGTGCTCATTTTGGTCAAAAAAAGACGTAACTCTATCATTTAAACAATGGCAAAAGGTAATAGATAATTTGTACGATTGGTGTGGACCATACGTAAAAATTAACATTTCAGGCGGAGAGACTCTCCTTCCCGGTGTAATGCATCAAGTTATTAGTTATTGTATTAAAAAATTTCCATTAACTGGCATAGTTTCTAACGGTTTTTTGATTGATAAAAAAGAGGCAAAAAAACTAATACAAAAAAACTTCAATAATATAAATATTTCGATTGATGGAAATACAAAAAAGACTGTTAATATGATCCGTGGTCAACCTTTTGCCTTTAAGCGTTCTAGAAATGCTATTAAATATTTGGTTAATGAAAAAAATAAACAAAAAAACATACAAAAATTATTGTTAAATCTGTTGTTATGGGATTAAATATTGATGAGTTAGTTGATTTAACACGATGGGCAAAAAAAACTGGTGCTGATGGGATATATTTCCAACCGATTGAACCAATCTATGCTTCAAATCAAACTCTAGTGCAATTAAAAAAAACTAAGCTTTGGGTAAGTAATAAACAAAAGGCTTTAGCACGAAAAAAAATAGACGAATTAATAAAAATAAAAACCAAAGAAGGTTTTATTATAAATGATTTGGATAATCTCAAAAAAATCAAGGAGTATTTTGAACTAACCCAAGTTAAAAAAACACAGAAAAGAAAACATTGTGCAATTGATCTAACTACTTTGTTTATTGATCCGCTTGGAAAAATTAGTTTTTGTCCGAGCTATCCAAAATTAAATAGCTTGAATAAATATAAAACACAAGCAATTTTATATTCTAAAAATGCTTTAAAACAAAGAAAAATTATCCGAAACTGTCCTAAGGCTGGGAATTGTCTTTCCACTTGTGTAAGTGAAAAAAACCTTCTTCAACTTATTCACTTGTTTTTATTTTTAAACAAATAAATTACTTAGTATCGCTTAATTTTTATATTATCGGTATTTGATGATTTGTTCAAAAATCTTGCATAAAAATGGGGAATGAATTTGCAGATCGGCATTAATGAAGAATTCATCCAGTTTTATATGGTTTTCCTTTTCGTATACCAAGGCTTGGATTGCCATCTCAAGCTTGTCAAGCTGCCTAAATATTTTTGCCTCCAGCGTCTTTTTTTCTCT
>JAAZNP010000030.1 GCA_012798235.1 Parcubacteria group bacterium | reverse complement strand
TAATGACTTATTTTAATATAAAAGTACAAGAACATATAAACAAATTAGAAAATGAAAAATTAAAAGAAATATTGTTTAACATTATAAGTAATTATTGTAATCCATCTTTTTCTTCAATTACAAAAAAAGAATTTGATATTATAATATTTAATGGTTTAATTGAACTTGGTTTTTTAGAAAAAGATTTATATATATATGATATTATTAAAAAATTAAGGGTTACAAGTCAAAAAGCAAGAAATTTAATATATGAATATAATTTAAGAAAATTTGAAAAAGAAGAAAAACTTGATGAGTTGCTACTTAAAAATCTTAAAACACCATCACTCTATCGTGAAGTAGAAAATATATATCTTGAATTAGAAAATCCTTTATTGATTGATAGATTAAAATATATTATTAAAATTAATGGTGGAAGTGCTACAGATGCTTCATTTTCAAATACACTTGTTAAGTTAAAAGAAGATGCCTTTGCTGCAATAGTAGAACATTATTCAAAAAGAAATGGAATAGATATACGAAAAGAACTCATTAAAGCAGGGGTATTAGATTCTGATCTTAAAAAATTTAGTGGATTTATAACAAAATTAATAGATAGTATAAATGATATGTCTTTAAGTGAAATATTTGAGAACATAATTAACATGACCGATTTTATAAAAGATAAAATTAAAGAAATTAGATAAATTTATAATAAATTCTTCGTAAAAGCAAATCTAAATTAATTAGACTTGTAAAAGATGTAAATTTAATTCACTAGAATTATATACATTATTTTCTGTTTTTAAGAAAATATTTATGTTGAAATTTTAATCAAAGATTTTAATCTTAATTAATAAAAAAAGTCTTTCATAAATTATAGAGTAGGGTATTACTAATTTTATATTAATACTAAGAGATAAAAAAAACTATAAAAGATATTGAAAAATTGAAAAAAAAAGATAGATAAAAATATAAAAAAATTAAAACAAATAAAATAGAAATTAAAGTTATTTCTATTTTTATAAAAATATATAAGTGAAAATATATTATGATTAATAAAACTATATGGATTATTAACGAATATGCTGGTTCCCCTTATCATGGCATGGAATTTAGACACTACTACTTGGGTAAAGAGTTTATAAAATTAGGATACAATGTTACAATAATTAGTTCTAGATATTCCCATTTGTTTAAAAACTTACCATTAAAAGGTAAAGAAATAATTGATGGAATAAAATATATTTGGCTTAAAACAATAAATTATGGTAATGCTCATAATAAAAAAAGAGTATTAAAATGGTTTATTTTCATGTTTAAATGTTTTTTTTTACCCTTTAAACTTAAAAAACCAGATATAATAATTGTTTCTCCTATAGCACCATTTCCAATTCTTCCAGCTTGTGTTTTGTCAAAATTTTATAAAGCCAAATTAATTTTTGAAGTTAAAGATATTTGGCCATTGACTCTTATTGAAATTGGTGGTTATAGTAAAAATCAACCTTTTATAAAACTAATGTCTTGGTTTGAAAAATTTGCTCTTAAAAAGAGTGATATTATTGTTTCAAATCTTCCAAATTATGGAGAATATTTAAAGGATATTAAAATAAATAGAGATTTTTTTTGGATAAGTAATGGAGTTGATTTAGATGAAATAAATCAAATTGAACCATTAAGTGAAAATATTTTAAATAAAATACCTAAAAATAAATTTATTGTTGGATATATTGGAACCATAGGAGTTGCTAACGCTTTAGATAGTTTTTTAAAATCAATGGAATATATTTCAAATAAAAATATTGTCTTTGTTTTAATAGGTGATGGACAAGAGAAAAAAAAATTATCTAAAATATTTATTCATCCAAATATCATATTTATTGAATCTATACTTAAAAAACAAGTTCAAAGTGCATTAAGTTTTTTTGATGTTTGCTTTATTGGATGGAAAAAAAAAGATTTATATAAATATGGGACTTCTGCTAATAAAATATTTGATTACATGTATTCTGTAAAACCTATTTTGCATTCAATAAACACGAAAGATGATTTAATAGTAAAGGCAAAATGTGGTATATCAGTCGAAGCAGAAAATCCAAAAGCAATTGCTGAAGGGATTCTTAATTTTTACAATATGAGTAAGGAAGAAAGAGAAAAGATGGGACAAAATGGGAAAAGATATTTGTTAGCGCATTTTACTTATGAAAAATTAGCAAAAAAGTATATTGAATTATTTTAAATTTAATAAAATAAATTATATTTTTTCAAAAATTAAATATTTTCTTTTTAGTATAATATAATGACTACAAATAATTATTACTTTTTTTTCAAAGGTAGAGTTGCACTATATGCGATATTAAAATCTTTAGAAATAAAACCTGGTGATGAAATCATCTTACCAGGTTTTACTTGTGTTGTTGTTCCAAATGCTATTTTATACTGCGGTGTAAAACCTATATATGTTGATATTGATGAAAATACTTTTAATATTAATCCTAATTTAATAGAAGAAAAGATAAATTCAAAAACAAAGGCTATTATTGTTCAGCACACTTTTGGTATACCAGCTCAGATGGATAAAATAATAGAAATCGCAAAAAAAATAACTTGTTTCTCATTGAAGATTCATGTCATGCTATTGGATCTAAATATAATAATATAGAAGTTGGTAATTTTGGAGATGCT
>JAAZNP010000029.1 GCA_012798235.1 Parcubacteria group bacterium | reverse complement strand
AGATTGCCGAAATTATGCCCCTTTAAGCCAAAACCATTTTTAAACCGATAATTAAATAATTTCGCCAAAAAAGGAGAAGCCGAAGAAAGGGCTACTAAAGCCCTTCTAATATCACCTGGGGGCAAAATACCAAATTCTTCTTTGAGAATTCCTGAAGAACCACCATCATCAGCAATAGTAACAATAGCCGACAAATCATAAGGATAATGTTTTAATCCGCTTAAAACAGTAAACACTCCCGTGCCTCCGCCAATAACGACAATTTTTTTCATTAAGATTTAATAACAAAGTTGATTAATTTATTGGGAACAAAAATGACTTTTCTAATGTTTTGCCCAGTTAAATATTTTTTAATTATTGATTTGGCTTCTTTTTGAACTTTTTCTTGAGAAGAATCTTTAGCAACTTCCACCGTACCGCGAATCCTGCCATTTACTTGAATAACAATGGTAATATTTTTATCTTCAAGATATTTTTTACTAAAAGTAGGCCACGGTTCTTGAGCCACTAAACGACGATGTTTTAAATAAGAATGCCATAATTCTTCACTTAAATGAGGAGCAAACGGAGAAAGAAGAATTACTAAAGTATCAAAATATTTTTTATTAATATAAGAAGTAGGAATTTCGGTTAATTTATTAGTATATTCCATGAGGCTACTAATAGCGGTATTAAAATGACAATTTTTAATATCTTCAGTAACTTTTTGAATAGTACGATGTCTGATTCTCTCCAATGCTTCTAAATTATGATTTAATTGTTTTTTAGCCTCAGGTGTCATTATGAATTCATCCTTCCGTCGCAATTTGTCATTCCCATGTAAATGGGAATCTCTGATTCCCGCTTTCGCGGGAATGACATCAAAATTCTTACTGTTAACAATTAAATCCCAAACACGATTTAAATAGCGATAAATGCCAATAATTCCCTGGGAACTCCAAGGCTTGGAGAAGGCCAGGGGCCCCAAAAACATTTCGTACATTCTTAAACTATCCGCACCATATTGTTTGATAATGCTATCAGGGTTAATAACATTGCCGCGAGATTTGGACATTTTTTCACCATCTTCTCCTAAAATAATTCCTTGATTAATTAATTTATGAAAAGGCTCTAAAGTAGAGACAACGCCTATATCATAAAGGAATTTATGCCAAAAACGAGCGTATAACAAATGCAAAACAGCATGTTCCACGCCGCCGATATAGATATTTACAGGCAACCAGGTTTTTTCTTTTTTAGGATCAACTAAAAACTTTTTATTTTTAGGATCGAGATAGCGCAAGTAATACCACGAAGAACCAGCCCATTGCGGCATAGTGTTTGTTTCCCTTAAAGCTTCACCGCCGCACTGAGGACATTTTACTTTTACCCAAGAACTAATATCAGCTAAAGGAGATTCTTTCTCGCCAGTAGGCTCGTATTTTTTAATCATGGGTAATTTTAAAGGCAAATCTTTTTCGGGAACAGCGACATTGCCGCAACGCGGGCATTTAATAATTGGAATTGGCTCCCCCCAATATCTCTGACGGGAAAAAATCCAATCACGTAATTTATAATTTATAACTTTCTGGCCGTTAACATAAAAAGTTATTTTTTCTCGAGCAATAGTAGAATGAATACCATCAAAAGGCCCAGAATTAACTAAAATTCCTTCACCAGTATAAGGTTTGTCCAAAGAAAGATGCTCCTTGCCATCAGGAGAAATTACTTCTTTTATCATTAAATGAAACTCTTGAGCAAAACTAAAATCCCGTTCATCATGAGCGGGCACCGCCATAATGGCGCCAGTGCCATAGTTCATTAAAACATAATCAGAAATCCAAATGGGAATTCTCTCTTTATTGGCCGGATTAATAGCATAAGTGCCAGTAAAAACACCGGTTTTTTCTTTGATATTAGTTTGTCTTTCGAAATCTGATTTTTTTAATGATTCCTCGATATAACGCCTGACTTCATTTTGATAAGTAGATGAAGTAATGTCATTAATTAGAGGATGCTCTGGCGCTAAAACCAAATAAGTGGCACCAAAAAGAGTATCGGGTCTGGTGGTAAAAACTTTTAAATACCTATCGCTGTCAGCGATCTTAAAAGTAATTTCTACTCCTTCAGAGCGACCAATCCAATTTCTTTGCATGGTTTTCACCCTTTCCGGCCAAGCCAGTAAATCTAAATCTTTCAATAAGCGGTCAGCATAAGCAGTAATTTTTAATACCCATTGCTTTAATTTTTTTCTTTCCACTTCTGTGCCACAACGGTCACATTTACCTTCTTCAACTTCTTCATCAGCTAAAACTGTTTTGCAATTGGGGCACCAATTAACATAGGCTTCTTCTTCGTAAGCCAATCCTTTTTTAAATAACTGCAAGAAAATCCATTGGGTCCACTTATAATAATTAGGGTCAGTGGTATTTATCTCTCTTGACCAATCATAACTAAATCCTAAAGCCCGCAGTTGTTCCTTAAATCGTTTAATATTTTTAGGAACAATATCTTGCGGCGGTTTTTTTGTCTTTAGGGCATAATTTTCTGCGGGCAAACCAAAAGCATCCCAACCCATAGGATGTAAAACATCATATCCTTGCATGCGATAAAACCGCGACAAAATATCGGAGGCAGTATAGCCTTCAACATGGCCCACATGTAATCCTTCGCCTGAAGGATAAGGAAACATATCCAAAATATAGATATGTTTTTTGGTTGGGTTATCAGAAGCATGCCAAATTCGAAAATTATGGCGTGCCCAGATTTTTTGCCATTTTTTCTCAATTTTAGAATGAGAATACTTCATAACCCTCTTTTACTTATTACCGCGAAAAGTTTGAGGTGGTGGTTCTGAAGGTAAATTTTTAAATACTGGCTTACTTATACCTTCTAATATTTGATTAATTGTTGAGGTATTAAATCCTTGTTTTTCTAAAGTATTTATTCTTTGCTGAATTTGGTTTTCTAATCGATTGCGCAACTGTTGTACTTGCTCTTGGGTAGAAGAAGCAACATTATTCATATTCATTTCTTCTAATTGGGTTCTTAAAGTTTCCATAATTTGTAACTGACGGAATTCACCAGCAGGGGTAGAGGTTGCTCCGAATCCCTCTAAAGATTCCTGCAAACGATGCATCATTTCTTCTTGGTTTTCAAAACGTAAATGCAATGGAATAATTTCCTGATGAATTCGATTTCTTACTTGTTCTAATAAGGGCGAGGTGCTGGTGGTATTATTCAAGAGATTATTGAATATTTCTTGATGGCGTAATTCTAAATCAGTTAATTTATTAAGTAAGGTGTCCAAATTAGGATTATTTGATGTTTCTTTTAATTCTTCTAAACGAGTTTTTAATTTCTCAATTGCTTGATTGTAATTAGCTAAAGCTTTTTCTAAAGCAGCGGGGTTTAAATTCGGTTTTAATCTCCATAAATTATCGCCGGCTAATTCTAAAGTGGCCTCTGTTCTTTGTATAGGGTCACGAGAAAAAATAGCTCTTAAGCGAGCTAGAACTCTCCCCACTACTGATAAAGGAACTAAAGAGCCATCGGAAGGCGAGACTGTTGTCGTTGTTGCTTCGATAGTAGTAGTTGTTTCTTCTGCTTTAACGCTTAAAATTACAAAACTCAAGCTTAAAGCAAGAATCAATGAAATTATTATTATGTTTTTCATATTTTTTATTTATTAATTTTAATTTATTATTTTTTATTTAATTTCTCGATCAATTTTTGAAGTGAATAATTTCCTAAATCGCCGCTCCCCCTTTCTCTAACAGCTACAGAATGATTTTGTTGTTCTTTATCGCCCACTACTAAAATATAAGGAATTTTTTCTAGTTCTGCTTTTCTTATTCTCTTTGATAAAGTTTCTTCACTGTTGTCAATTTCTAAACGAAAATCATAATGGCTTAATTCTTCTTTAATTTTTTGGGCATAATCAAGATGTTTTTCTAAAACTGGTAAGATTTTTATTTGGACAGGCGCTAACCAGAAAGGAAAATCTCCTTTATAATGTTCAATTAAAACCGCCATAAATCTTTCGATACTGCCTAAAAGGGCGCGATGAATCATAATGGGCTTTTGTTTTTTACCTTTTTCATCAATATAAAACATATCAAACCTTTCCGGTAAATTAAAATCAACTTGAATGGTGGTGCATTGCCAAGAACGGCCTAAGGCATCTTTTAATTTAATATCAATTTTAGGTCCGTAGAAAGCGCCGCCGCCACGATCAGTTTGGTATTTAATTTTTTCTTTTTTTAGTGCCGCCTCTAAAGCTTTAGTGGCTTTAACCCAATTACTTGATTTCCCAACATATTTTTGCGGCCGCGTGGAAAGAAAAACATCAAAATCAGTAAAACCAAAATCTTTTAATATTTTAAAAGATAATTTAATCAAAGAATGAATTTCTGAATCTAATTGTTTTAAAGTGCACCAAATATGAGCATCATCCTGAGTAAATCCTCTTACTCGGGCTAAACCATGCAAAGTGCCGGAGCGCTCATAACGATAAACTGTGCCTAATTCTGTATAGCGCAAAGGTAAATCACGATAACTATGAAAAGTGCTTTTATAAATCAAAATATGAAACGGGCAATTCATTGGTTTTACCTGATAATCAATAGTTTCTTCAGGATTAATTTCTTGAAGATGAATTGCAGGATACATACTTTCGCGATAAAAATTAGTATGGCCAGAGATATCCCATAATTTCAGTTTGGCTAAATGAGGCGTATTTACTAATTGATAACCATTTTTTAAATACTCATTGATGGCATAATTTTCTATAATTCTTTTTAGCATTGCTCCTTTGGGGTGCCACAAAATCAAGCCCGGCCCTACTTCGTCATCAATATGAAATAAATCCAATTTTTGCCCTAAAACAATATGATCCCTTTCTTGCGCCTCGGCTAAAAGTTTTAGATATTGCTTTAATTCTTTTTCATTATTAAAAGCAATGCCAGTAACTCTCTGCAACATCGGATTTTTTTCATCACCACGCCAATAAGCGCCAGCGACTTTCATTAATTTAAAACTCAAAGGTAAATCTTTGGTATTTTTGACATGAGGACCGCGGCACAAATCAATAAACTCACCAGTTTGATAAATAGTAACAGTTTTTGGGCTTGTCATTGCGAGCGAGGATTTAGCCGAGCGTGGCAATCTTTTAGATTGCTTCGTCGCTTCGCTCTTCGCAATGACATTAGGATCTGTTGTCCCGTATTTTTCTAAATCCTTGATTAACTCTAATTTAAATGGTTGGTTCAGTTTTTTAAATAGTTCCTTAGCAGCCGTGAGAGAAATTACGGATTTTTTAAAATTCAAACCTTCTTTAATAATCTTTTTCATTTCGTTCTCAATTCTTTCTAAATCTTCTATTGAGATGCTATTATTCTTTTTATTTTGAATTAAAACATCATAATAAAAACCATCTTCAATGGTAGGACCAACACCAAAAACAACTTCGCCATAAATCCTTAGCAAGGCTAAAGCCATGACATGAGCTAAAGAATGTCTGAAGGTATCCAAAGAATACCTTGGGTTATTTTGAGGCATAAATATTCACTTTCAATTATTTAACTACAAAATTAACTAAAAATCAACTATGCTTCTAAGGGCCTGATTTCCTCGATTTTTTCGCCCACAATCTGGTATTCTCCATTTCTTTTATCCATTCTGCCCTCAACAAGAATTACTTTGTCCTCAGAAAGAGAAGTCAAATGATTGGCTAAAACTGTAGGATACAAAACAACCTCAATAGAATGGTCGTAATCAGAAATTTGAGTGAAAACCATCAATTGGCCGATTTTAGTTCTCACTTTTTGGATACGAGAAACAAAACCACAAACCTTAATTTTCTTACCTAAATATAAATGGTCTAATTGGCTTACTGTTAAAGCTACTTTACCTAAAATATTTTTATAATCATCTAAAGGATGGCCGGTTAAATAAATTCCCAAATATTCTTTTTCCCAAACTAATCTCTTTGTTTTATCTGGTGGTGGCGTTGCTCCTAAACGGCTCATAATATCATCCATTTCTTCTTTAAATAATCCCATTTGGAAATTATTGTGATTATTCAAACTATAACCCCATTCTAATATTTTATCTAAATTTTCGGCCATTAATTCACGGGAACCAAAACAATCCAAAGCCCCTGCTTTAATTAAACTTTCTAATGTTTTTCTATTTAAAGCCTGGCGAGGAATACGTTTGACAAAATCTACTAAATTTTTAAAAGAACCATTGTCCTCTCTTTCTTTTTGAATCATTTCGGCGACACCAACACCAACATTCTTAATAGCCGAAAGACCAAATAAAATATTATTAGTCTCTTTATCAATACCAAATTCAACAAAAGAATAATTAACTGATGGTGGTAAAACTTTTATTCCCATTCGTTCGCACTCTTTAATTTCAATAGCCACACGATCTAAATTACCAAAATCTGAAGTTAAAAGAGCGGCCATAAAAGCGCTAGGATAATGGGCTTTTAGCCATGCTGTTTGATAAGTAATGCGCGCATAAGAAGAACTGTGGCCTTTATTAAAACCATAGCGAGCAAACGGCTCTACCCATTCCCAAATCTTTTGCGCTACTTCTTTTTTAATCTGACGTTCTGCCATTCCCTTGATTAATTTTTCTTTTTGGGCATTAAGAAGAGTTTTAATTTTTTTGCCCACTGCTTTTCTTAAAACATCAGCTTCAGCCATGGAAAAACCAGCCAAATCATGAGCAATTTTCATTAATTGCTCTTGGTAAACACAGATGCCATAAGTTTTTTCTAAAATGGGTTTTAAATCAGGATGTAAATAAATAATTTTTTCTTTACCATGTTTTCTTTTAATAAATTGAGGAATTAATTCCATGGGCCCAGGACGATACAAAGCTAACATGGCCGTAATATCTTCTAAACAAGTAGGCTTTAAGTCTCTGATATAGCGTCGCATACCTTCTGATTCCACTTGAAAAATGCCTACGGTATCTCCTCGGGAAAGTAATTCGTAAACTTTTTTATCATCAAATGTTAAATTATCTAAATCAATTTCTTGACCATAAACTTTTTTAATAATTCTTAAAGTATTTCTAATAACAGTTAGATTAGCCAAACCTAATATATCGAGTTTTACCAAGCCAATATTTTTTAAAGAATTCATTTCGTATTGAGTAACGACTTCTTTTTCGTTGCGGGAAGAATGTTGTAAGGGAGCGTAATTGACAATAGGCTCCGGAGTAATAACAACCCCCGCGGCATGAGTTGAAGCATGGCGAGCTACTCCCTCTAATCTTTGAGCAATATCAATAATTTCTCTTACGTCATTATTAGTATCATAGAGTTCTTTTAACTCCGGAATAGTTTTTAAAGCATCTTTGATCGGCAAATTTTGAGGAATTAACTTGGCGATCTGGTCACCGAGAGAATAAGGATGGCCCAAAGCTCGACTCACATCGCGCACGGCTAAACGCGATTTCATGATGCCAAAAGTTAAAACCTGGGCCACGTGATCCTGACCGTATTTTTGAGTAATATAACCAATAATATCCTGCCTTCTATCATCAGCCACATCTAAATCAATATCCGGTGGTTCAATGCGCTCAGGATTCAAAAATCTTTCAAAGTATAAATCATATTTAATAGGATCGATGTGGGTTACTCCTAAAACATAAGCCACGAGTGAACCGGCAGCTGATCCCCGGGTGTTAGTCAAAATATTATTTTCTTTGGCAAAACGAATAATATCGTAAATCACCAAAAAATAATCAGCAAAACCAGTCTTTTGAATCACTTCCAATTCATGTTCTAACCGAGCTTTTGCTTCTTGATTATTTTCTGAATAATAATGAGGAAAATTTTCACGGGCCAATTTTTCTAAATAAATAAATGGAAGTTCGCCATTTGGTGTTTGGAATTTAGGAAAAATTAATTTATCATCTTCTAATTCTAAATTACAAGCATCAACAATGTTTTTAATATTATCAAAAAGTTCTTGGTGATCATTAAAATTTGGAATAATTTCTGTCGGTGCTTTTAAATGCAAATCAGCGTGCACCATGGTTAAACGATCTTCGCTTTCTGTGTCCGTGCCTGTTTGGACAGCTAATAACACTTCATGAACTTGTTTATCTTCTTTTAATGGGTAATGAGAATCGCAAGTAACCACCGCTGGCGCTCCTGTTTCTTGTGACAGCTGTAATAAAAGTTTGTTAACTTTATTTTGCTCTTCTAATTCTGGATGGTCTTGCAATTCTAAATAAAAATTTTCCTTTCCGAAAATATTTTGATATTCTAAAACTAAATTCTTAGCTTGGGCATATTTATTCATTAATAAAGCCTGAGGAATATCTCCGCGCAAACATCCTGAAAGAGCAATTAATCCTTCGGCATGATTTTTTAAGGCTTCTTTATCAATGCGAGGCTTATAATAAAAACCTTCTAGCTCACCAATGGTTACTAGTTTAATTAAATTATGATAGCCGATTTGATTTTTAGCTAAAAGAGTAAGATGATAAAATTTAGTATCTACTTTGCTGACTTTATCAAAACGACTACGAGGCGCCAAATACATCTCGCAGCCGATAATTGGTTTTATTCCTTTTTCTTTCGCTTTGTTATAAAATTCAATAGCCCCGTATAAAACCCCATGATCTGTTAAAGCCAGTGCCGGAAGCCCCATCTTCTTGGTTAAATCTAAAAGTTCATCAATTTTACTCATGCCGTCAAGCAAAGAATAGTGGCTATGCACATGAAGATGGGAAAAATACATAAAATTAAATTATAACTTATAACTCAAAACCTAAAACTTAAAATCATTTTAACATAAGCTTAAGAAAAAGCAAAAGTGATTATCATTTTTTAATTATTATGTCAACCCCGCACCTTTTTAAGATAAATGCCAAAGGCATATTTTGACAAAGTTAATCTTAAAAAGGTGCGGGATCAAGAAAAAATTAAAATGAATTTAAAAACAGAAAAATATTTTTGGAAAAAAGGGTTAAAAATTATTGTCGGATT
>JAAZNP010000028.1 GCA_012798235.1 Parcubacteria group bacterium | reverse complement strand
TAAGAATGACTTTAACCCCTTGTTCGTTCGCCTCTTTTATGAATCTTAGGTTCTCTTTTGTTCTTTTTTTCATCAACATAAAATTGCAGATTTCTTTCTATAATTTCGTCTGATGAATTAGGAGACGTAAACACTATATAAATGATTTATCAACATATCCGCTCATTCTTCAGGGAAGACTAATTAATCGGCTCGATATATAAAGCCGGAAATTAACAATTCAGAACGCCTTAAAAATTGATAATATATTTGTAGTTCAATTTCTATCCGTTGAAAAAATGCCTACAAACAAATTAATACGAGCAAGCTCGATATGGTCAAATAAAAAAAAAACTATGTTCCATCATCAAATCTGAAGGAAACTTCCTTAATGGTATCATTTATTAATTTAATATTGATTATACCATAATATTCATAATCAATTCTTTTAATTAACAAATTTATATAAAAAAAATGTTCATGCTCCTTATATGGCTTTGGATTTTGTTTTAGAAAATACGCATACGATTTTTCGAAATACTTCAATTTCTCTAATTTATCTCCAACCTTAAAAGTAAAATTTCCTGTATTAACAGTGTAATCTTCTCCATGTATATTTATATTGCTTAGAATAACATTATTATAAAATTCAACAAAAGTAAATTTAATTGAATCATAAATTAAATAGAAATTTTTTCCATATCCTTCAATTGGATATGGATCTACATATTCCTTATAAACTTTAGGTTTGCCAAAAATTTCTTTGCATTTATTTATGTCATAACCATATTTAAACCCATTTATATCGATATTATCAACAACAATTGTTGAGTAATTATTTTTCTGAGACCATGAAATTGCTGAAAATATCATGAATATATTAACTAAATGGATTATTTTATTCAATTTTGTTTCCATTTTGATCAAATTTTGTTGTTAAATATTTTCTTGGATCAATCTTATTTTCCGAATTAGTTCCATTTTCATAAATCATTAAATGAACATGGTATCGCCATGCTTCGATATCAAAAGCATTTCCAGTCTTCCCTGATATGCCTATCTTTTGACCTTGTTTAACTTTTGTGCCAGGTTGAATATTTTTATCTACTTTATTTAAGTGACCAAACATAACGTATATTGTATTATTATTTTTTTTATGTTGAGTTGATGTATGCTTTATTATAATTCGATTACCTAAAGCACCAAATGTGCATTGCTCATTTTGAGGTACCCTATTTTCTATAAATACAATTTCCCCATCATACATAGCAAATACATCAGTATTTAACGGTGCATATAAATCTATACCATCGTGTACCTTTTTTTTATTATCATATTTTGGTAAATTTGGAATAGTTGTTTGTTCACATCCATTCCCTACTCTCGAACAACCAAACATACCCCCTGAAGTTGGAGCAGAATTATTATGAACTATTATCATTTCAATTAATGGATTACCTGGTATTATTTCTTCATTTTCTTTTAATATTTTCAGAAACTCCAACCACACTTCCTTCGTATTCTGGATATTGCTGATATCAAATTTCTCAATCTGTATCATTAAAACTGGTTCATTCTTGCCTTCT
>JAAZNP010000003.1 GCA_012798235.1 Parcubacteria group bacterium | reverse complement strand
TCATTAGAAGAAAAAAGCATAAAAATTTTAACTAAATTTTAGAATCTCTCTTATTCCTTCCAATACCTGTCGTACAGGCTATTCATGTGTTTATGCATTTTTTTCATTGCCTCTTCACCATCACAACTTTCAATGGATTTAACAATCTCCATATGTTCACTTACATTGATATCCCTGTATTCCAGTCTAGTAACAGTTCTGTCACGAAGGAAAATCCACATTTTATGCTCTTTCATCACATTGTTTATATCATTGGTAAATTTGATAAACAAATCATTATGAGAAGCTTTTGATATCTCAACGTGTAATTTTTTACCTGTTTCCGGATTGTATATGCCCTCATTTGCTTCTTCTTCAAACTTATTTTCAATCTTACGTATGTTCTCAATCTCCTGATCCGTAGCCCTTTCAGCTGCAAATTTAGCAATTATAGGAATTTTCATTTTAGCTAAAATACCAAAATAAATTTTGTGAAATACTAACTATATTATCCGTATTAATTAGTGATAAGATATAGGTAATTGCGAAACTCACTGATAAAAATGAATAAAAGATGTTTAGAAGTTGCAAAAGCATTGTTAGAAGTTTAAAGACAAATTTTTATGATTTGAAATAACCATATTGATAAAAAAAGGCGCACGAAATAGAGCAAAGCCGGGTTCCTATTTTTTAGAAATAAAATTTATGCAATTAATGGTTTTAGGCTTCGTATATATTCATTTTTATGTATTTTATTTGCTACAATGACTGTTATTAGCTCAGTTATACCGGCTAGAAGTAAGTCAGCATGAAGCGTTAGTTCATTTTGTGTCTTACGATCCGCAACGCAATAACTGTCTTTGAAATGGTTGATGTTTTTCTCGACAGCAGTCCTGATTTTATAAGTGTTTTCCCATTGGAGAGTTCCACGAGTAGTTCCAGGATATGCACGAAGATTCTTTTCAGGATAAATGTAAAACATTCTGCCGCAGGAAGATTTTGTACATGGATTTTCACATAGAGTTACACGTTTGCTCTTTTTAGTTTTTTTATTGTATACCCATTTCATTTTGGGACATACGAATTTCATTGATGGAATTCCTGAACGTAAGTGTGTTTTACTACCTTCTCGTTTCATTGGAAGCGAATGGTCATGGGGACAGCATGGAATACCATCTTCATTTAAAGGACAATCGGATTCTTTTGATGCAAGCTTAGTTTTTAATGGAATGAATGCTTTTTCAAATTTTAAATCATGCAAAAGGTATCGATAAATCAGAATGCTATCAAAAGCAGCATCACCTAAAAAGAATTTTGGATTTATCAAAGGATGTTTTGCAAAGAAATCCATAAGAACAGGTATAAGAGCTTTAGAATCAGCAAGAGATTTATCTTCATCCGGTGAATCAGATTTTTTCTCAATAACAATATCAGGATGTGCTTTTAGAAAATCCTGATTGTAAAATGAAATATCTCTTACAATACCAAGTCCGTTGGTTACAATGCCAAATTTAAAGGCATAGCAAAAATGACCGTTAATGTACATTTGTTGAATGGCCGGATTAGCTGAAGCGTGTGGAGGCATAGAACCATAGGCAGCTTTATAAGGATCATAAGAATCATCTAAAGCATGTACTTTCTTAAAAGTCTTAAGCTGTTTTATGATGCGGTTAGTATACTTAGGGTTGTTTTCAGTAACAAAAGCTTCAATACCGGAAGTATCAAAAATAGTCATAGAAGCAAGTTTGGGGTCAATTTGCTGGCATATTGGTTCAGTAATATCAACGAGATTATGAAACATCAATTGTAAGTCCAGAATAAAATCCTGTTTAAAACGAGTGAATTTAGAAGCATCGGGGACTTTAAGGAAACCGCAGAAATCCCTTAACTCTTGAGAATATTTAAGAAAAATAATCAAAAGGGAATCTGTAGGAATAGAAAAAATGCGCTGCAAAATCAAAGCATGGAGCATGGCGTAAAGACTATATTTACGGGGTCTTCCAGTAGAAGCATAAAAATGATTTATGAAGGAAGCAGGGATTAAATCATCAAGATTAATAGTATTTTCAAGTAAAGAAAGAAACTGAGGCTTGTTATTTTCAAATTTTTCTTTGCAATCAGAAAAAATATCTGCCAAAGAAAGCTGTTTATATGGTATCATAAATATATAACTCCTTTCTGAGGTATATGGTGATTTTGTTTCTTTACAATTCAATTTTACCATAAATCAGTGAGGAGTTATTTTATTTTACGACAAAAAATATCCCGCATTTATGCGGGTTACAGCGTTTCGCAAACGCCTATTATTTTTTAAAGATGAAAGGGGTGAAAAACTCTTGCAGTATAGTGTGTAGGGTTAATATCACTATAGGGCAGTAAAAGCCAATGTATAATCTGTTTCAATTGGATAATGGACTTAAAGTAATTGTAGAGAATATAGATTATGTAAATTCTATAAGTGTAGGTCTATGGGTGAAAAATGGATCTAGAAATGAAAATGAAAAAAATAATGGCATCTCCCACTTTATAGAACATATGTTTTTTAAAGGAACATCAAATAGAACATCTCTTGAGATAGCTGAATGCATAGAAGATGTAGGAGGACAGATAAACGCTTTTACGGGTAAGGAAGCTACATGCTTTTATGTAAAAGCATTGGATTCACATTTCGAACTGGCAATAGATGTTATATCAGATATGTTATTTAACAGCAAATTTTCCAATGAAGATATAGAAAAGGAAAAAGGAGTTA
>JAAZNP010000002.1 GCA_012798235.1 Parcubacteria group bacterium | reverse complement strand
TATATTTTTTTCGGTTCCTCTGAATTCGCACAAATAATTCTCAAAGAACTTCTTCAAACTGGCATGAAGCCTGCTTTAGTTATTACCCAACCCCCTAAACCCAAGGGAAGAAAACAAATCCTTGCTCCTTCTCTAGTACAAATTACTGCTGAGCAAAATCAAATTCCTGTTTTGAAACCTGAAAAATTAGACGAAGAGAGTTTTTTATTAAATATTCGAAAACAAAATCCAGACTTTGCATTATTAACTGCTTACGGAAAAATTATCCCTTCTGTTCTTCTCTCCTTACCTCAAAAAGGATTTTTAAATCTTCATCCTTCTCTTTTACCCAAATTTCGGGGCGCTACTCCTATCCAATCAGTTATTTTAGAAGGTGAAAAAGAAACTGGAGTTACCTTAATAAAAATGGATGAACAAATTGACCATGGCCCCATCATAGCAAATTCCAAATTCCAGATTCCAGATTCCAGATTCACTTATGATGAGTTATCCCAGCAATTAGCAAAACTTGGGGCCAAATTAATCTTAGATGCTATTCCCCAATGGCTTGAAGGAAAAATAATCCCCCAACCACAAAATGATGCTTTGGCAACTTATTGTCATAAAATAACTAAAGAGGACGAAAAAATACACTGGCATCATGATGTTCATTTTATTGACCGCCAAGTCAGAGCCCTTAATCCTAATCCCGGAGTTTTTACTATTTGTCAAAATAAAATTATTAAAATTCTTCAAGGTTCTCCTCTCAATGAGAATTTAGTATTAAATAATAAACAAGTCGGTGAGTTTTTTGAAACTCCCGAACATAAACTAGCGGTACAATGCCAAAATGGCGTCTACCAAATTGATATTTTAAAACCCGAAGGTAAAAAAGAAATGTCGAGCCAAAGTTTTTTAAAGGGCAACAAGTGGATTTTAGGGCAAATAGCCCAATAAATTAATTATGTTTTCATTGCGTAAAATAATATTTCAATTATTCATAGCACTCATCATTGGTTTTGCTGTTAGTTTTTTTGCCTTTCTGATAAATAGAAATATTTCTGTTGTATCTCACCAACAAGCAAGCATTAAAAATATATCAATCCCCTCCTCTAATAATGATTCTTTAACCATACCCAAGCATATTAATTTATTTGATTTTTATAAAACTTATGGTCAAAGATTATTAGGTAATGAAAATTTAAAAATCATTAACCGCGAAGAATGGGGTGTAAATAATAATATTTACCAGACAGAAAATTGCTCTTTAAATAATTATGACGTGGAAAATAATTTTTCTCCCTTAGAAAAAATCAAAGCCCAGATACTAATTAATAACTACCAGCGTAATTTTCAGGACTATGACGCTATGTTTTTGCAAACAAAAACATTAACTAACCAAGTAACTTATGAATATTTACCAATTGAAGAAATAGTTATTCATCACACCGCTGGCAAATTCACTACCGATTTTGAAGAAAGCAAAAAAGAGTTACAAAGAATATATAATTTACATTTAATTAGAGGCTACCAAGATATTGGTTATCATTTCTTAATTGATGGCGCTGGCCGTATTTATGAAGGCAGTTTAGGAGGCAAATACTCTGTTGGCGCTCATACTTATTATCATAATAAAGGCACTATTGCCATTGCCCTGATGGGTGATTTTCGTTCCGGACACGACGTTTTTACGCCAGAAATGGAAAACTCATTAATTAATTTAATTCAATATCTTATTCAAGAATATCATTTCGATACTTCTTCCAAGGCTTTTTATTTAAGAAAGCCTGATTTTTCTGGCCGCGAATGGAGCAATAATCTAATTAAAGGACACCAAGAATTGGATATTGTGCCCAATACTCCTACTAGCTGCCCCGGTATTAATCCTCAAACATTACGAAATAAAATTTATCCTTTTATCTTTAAATAATATTTTATGACCCCTAAAAATAAAAAATATTTACTGCAACTCGCCCGGAAAACTATTGAAAAATATTCTTTTAATAAGTCAGTTTTAGAATTGGATGAGGACGATCTTAATAAAGAACTTTTGGAAAAAAAAGCAACTTTTGTCACGTTAACTAAAAATAATGAATTACGAGGTTGTATTGGTGAATTAGAAGCCCGCAAACCTCTTTATCAAAGCATAATTGATAATAGTTTAGCCAGCGCTTTTTTAGACCCTCGTTTTCCTCCAGTAAATTATGAAGAACTTAATAATTTACAAATAGAAATTTCTATTCTCAGCCCTCTAAAAAAATTAGCGCCTTTTAATAATACTCGAGAATTATTGCAGTATCTTCAAGAAAAAAAACCTGGCTTATTAATTAAAAAAGATGGCTTGCAAGCCACTTTTTTACCGCAAGTTTGGAAGGAATTGCCAGAACCTCAAGATTTTCTATCTCAATTATGTTTAAAAGCTGGTTTGCCACCAAATCAATGGCAAAATTTAGATTTAGAAATATCAGAATATCAAGTAGAAGAATTTAAAGAAGAATAGTATCCAATACTCGCATAACCGACTACTTGGCCCTTGTCTCCCGTAACATCACCCGAATTTAAAGCCCGAAGTAATTTCGACTGCCATTTTTCTTTTTGAGCAATTTCTATTAAAATTTCAATAGCCGTTTTACCACAAGCCTCACCATATTCTTCTAATCTTTTTATATCGTTGTCTAAGATAGCGTCGATTGTTACTTTATCTAATTGTTGTGCTTCGTGATAAGAATGATAATGACTCAAATCAGAACTGATAATTAATAAAGTGGTTTCATCTAAAAGTGTGTCAATAATATCCGCTGTTTGTTTAAGATTAATTTCTCCCGTCAAAAAAGAAATAATTTTAAAATTTTTTAGTACTACTTGAAGATAGGGCAATTCTACCTCTAGACAATGCTCTGGCTCGTGAATCTCTAAAGATTCAATAATTTCTTTATTGGATTTGAGGTTTTTTAAATCTTCTTTGCCCAAAGCCTCAATTTTGCCTAGAGGAGTTTCCCAAATCCCCTGCGGACTAAGAGCTAGACCATCAAAACTAAAATGATGGCTCGGACCCAAAAGCACTATTTTCTCATAATGATAATTTTCTAAAATCTTAAATCCATAAGCAGCCACTGCTCCTGAATAAATATAACCGGCATGAGGCACAATTAAAGCTCGAGGTTGTACTTTAAAACGTTCTACTGTGGCCTGAAGTAAAAAATCTTCAATCATTTTTTGCAATACTTGAGGATTATCAGGATAAAAAGTTCCCGCAAATTGAGGTAAACGAAGGTACATAAATAATAATTTGATAATTTTTAATTTTTATCATTTCCATATTCCCGAAATTTTTTCTCCACATTGTGGACATTTTCCTTCTTTTAAATTGTTTTCTATCATCTCTATTCCCCATCTTTCAATAAGTTTTGTTCCGCATTGAGGACAATAAGTGCTTTCATAATTTGCATCTGGAATATTGCCTGTGTAAACATAATTTAAACCAGCATTTTTTCCTATTTTATAAGCCCGAATTAAAGTATTTTGGGGGGTAGAAGGTACATTTAACATTTTATAAGCAGGATAAAAAGCAGAAATATGCCAAGGTAGATCAGGCGAAATTTTTACCAAAAAATTGGCTATTTCTTTTAATTCTTTATCAGAATCATTAAGCCATGGAATAATCAATGTTGTTACTTCTTCCCAAATACCCCTTTGCCATATTTTTTTGATATTTTCTTTTACTGGCTCTAAATGAGCATGAACTATTTTTTGATAAAATTCCTCACGAAAACTTTTTAGATCTACATTAATCGCTTCCAAATAAGGACTAATTAGCTTTAATGTTTCTTTACTCATATAGCCATTAGAAACCCAAACATTTTTAATATTCACTTTACTTGCTAATTTCATAATCTTTAAAGCATATTCCGTCCAAATAGTTGGTTCGTTATAAGTATAAGCAATGACAGGAATATTATTTTCTTGGCAATAATCAATAATTTTTTCTGGAGGCCAATCTTCACCCCAATATTTTGTACCCTGTATCTTGTATTTTGTATCTTGATTTTTAGGGGCCTGCGAAATGTCCCAATTTTGACAAAATTCACAACCAAAATTACATCCCAAAGTACCCAAAGAAAAAGCTGCTGCTCCGGGTAAAAAATGAAACAAGGGTTTTTTCTCAATGGGGTCTAAATTTACTGCTACCGCTCGGTTTTCTACCAAGAGTTCTAATTTTCCTTTGTTATTTTGCCTGACTCCACAAAGGCCAGTCTTCCCTTCAATAATAATGCAGTAATTATGGCAAGCTAAACATTGAATTTCCCCATCTTTTAATCTTTTATATAAAGCGGGTAAAGGCATATTATTAACTATTATAACAAAAATCTCTTGACATTAAAATTTAATATATTAAAATAATTATAGTTCGTTTTAAATTTTAAAATTACTCTTATGCACTACGGCAAACATCTTTTGGTCGAGGTCATTACCAAAAATCCAAAAGAACTCACTAATAAAAAACTCATCAAAAAGGTGTTTGAGCAAATAGTTAAAGCAGTCAAAATTACTCCGGTTTTACAGCCTGTTATCTATCAGTTTCCTAATAAGCCTAATATGCCCAAAAATATTAAAGGAGGATTGACTGCTTTTTATATTATTGCTGAATCGCATCTAGCCATCCATACTTGGCCGGAAAATAATTATTTTGCTTTTGATTTGTTTTCCTGCAAAAATTTCTCTGAAAAAGTTGTTATTCAGATAATCAAAAATAATTTCTCTATCAAGAAATTATTTGTTCAATCTTTGGAGCGTGGGCTTAAAATTAACTTCCGAATTTAGACAAAATATAATCAGCAATTGGTTGATAAAAATCAACTAATTTCTCAGGACAAGTTAGACTAGCGCTTAAAAGAATTCTTTGGTTAAAGAGGTTTTTTTCTAATATAGTTTTATTAAAAATTAAATAGCTTTTCCCTTGAGAAATATTGCGAATCTCTAAATAAATTTCTTGATCACCATATTGTTTTTGAAGGATCTCGTAATCATCAATTATTCCTGCTTTTATTAGGGCTTTATTTTCATTCTCTTCAATTGTCGCCACTAAATTACCAAAAGGCATATTGGGGTAGTTAGAAACGACTCTTCGGCTTAATGAAAATTGTGCACCATTATCATCCTCAACAGCTAATAAAATAGATATTCCTTTGGCTAAATCTTTAGAAGAATAAGAAAAAACATCAGTTAAAAGATTGGTCAATAAACCACTATCTAAAACTGGCCAATTAGGATACGGGATCACACCCACGCCTCTTATTATGTAGTCTTTATATTCAATTGTTTGTTCTTTTACTTCCAAAGGAATTGATTGTTCTTGATTAGCGATAACAAATTTTAAATTATAATGGCCCGGCGTCTTGGGAACCTCAAAGCAACATAATTCATTAAAACCCGACTGAATAACAGAATCTGATAAAGTCGCTGCTTTAAAATCATCACCTCCCCATAAAATAACTTTGAGAGAAGTACTAGTGGCGATATTATTAAAAGAAACCAAGAATTCATTGCCCTTGGTAAAATTATTAGTATAAAGGACTTGTTTAGATTTCAGATTAATATTCCCTAATTTAATGTCAGTCAAAGGGAAGGAACTGTTTTTATTTAAATTGAATTGAAAAACTAATTTAATCAAGGTTAGAATAATTATCAAAATAATGATAATAATAATGGACTTCTGATTTTTTTTAGTAATGCTCATAAATTTTATTTCGCTAGAGAAAATTCACAACCACAATATTTTTGCGAATAAATATTATAGGCCTTCACTAATTCTCGTTCTCGTTGATAAGTTTTATACGGATCAAGGTTTAATGGCAAATATTTAATTCCAAATTGTTGGGACAATTGTTGACTATACTTATTAATAAAATTGGTATCTTTAAAACGATTAACGCTTAAAGTAGTTGCCCATTCCTCAAAATGATTTTCTGCTGCCCAGTGAATTGCTTGTTTTAAACGAAATTCAAAACATTTTAAGCAACGCTCCTGATTCTCTTGATAAGAATTTAATGGTTTCTCTAAACTATTCCTGAGATATTCTAACCAATTTTGATGTTCGTAAGTGCCCACTATTAATTTTAGATGATAAATTTTAGCTATTGTTTTTAAGGCCTCTAGTCTTTTATCGTACTCTGCCCGGGGAAAAATATTAGGATTATAAAAATATAATACAATGTCTTCTGCTTTTTTAAAAGTTAATAAATATTCAAGAAGAGGCAAGGCGCAAGGGGCGCAACAGGTATGGAGTAATAGCATATTTATATCATTTGCCTTAAAACATTAATTAATCTCATCATATACCTTAAATTATGGATAGTGGCCAATCTTAAATACAGAGTTTCTTTATTTAAATATAAGTGTCTCAGGTAAGCTCGAGAAAAATGTTGGCAAGTATAACAATCACAATGGCTATCTAGAGGATTACTATCGTTTTTAAATTTACTATTGGAAATGCTAATGATGCCATTTTCTTCTGATTCAATTTGAACGTTTTTCCCAGTAACTATTATTTCCCCCTGGTACAAATCACCATGACGAGCAATTCTCATTGGATTCACGCAATCAAACATATCCACTCCCCTTTTGACTACTTCAATTACATCATTGGGATTAGCTCCTAATCCCATCGTATATAAAGGTTTATTTTGAGGTAATAATGGTTTTAATTCTTCAATTAATTCCAAAGTGCGCGGCATATTATAACCAATGGTTTCGCCACCCAAAGCAAAACCATCAAATGATAAATTCGTAATAAATTTT
>JAAZNP010000027.1 GCA_012798235.1 Parcubacteria group bacterium | reverse complement strand
TTATCGATAATTGACGCAGCGTACGCTTTTCGAGTTATTAGTATCAGTTCTATTAGTCCTGGAACATTACAGAGAGAGTATTATCTACATAAACGGTGTGAAGTTTTAAATCAGTTATGTTCAAATATTTCTGAGGCCGTAGATGAAAACAATGGAATATCTAAAGATAAACGTAGGTTTATTAATTATTCTCTTGTATTTTCAGTTTTCGGTGTGATATTTATTTGTGCTACATTGGTGTATGGTTTTACACTATAATGGGATTATAATGCAATGATGAAAAATAATCATAACATCAAAATAGAAATTTGTAGCCAAAATTTTGTTATCACGATAAAGAGCGACACATCAAAATCACGAATTTTGATTACCTTCCAGTTTTTGATTTATATGTTGACATATTTCCTTGATTACTCAAAAATTCATAATAAAATCGTGGGAATATCTGATATTTCCCCTTCGTGGGTTGTCCTTTCGCATGACGTGCTCTATTATAATCTGTTATTAATGTTGGTAGTTCAGATGAAATTTATTATTCTACAGGTTTTGTAGAAACCCTTTTTTTAGTTGATTTGTGTTGTTCTGTAGATGTTGTATATTGTGTTTTTGAGTTTGGTTTCTTTGTTTGATAGTTGTGTGCTTCTGCTGTGGTTTGTGCCGTTAAATTTTCTTTTTATTGTTGAAAATATGCTTTCTATGTTGTTTCTTTTTTTGTATATTTTGTGTCGGAATATTGTTGGGCTTTTTAGTCTGTATTGTCCTTTTTTTGCTCTGTTTTTGAGGGGTATTTGGTCAAATGCTTTGATTTCTTCATTTATGCATTTTTTTATTGGTTCTGTGTCATATGCTTTGTCTGCTACTATGTAATCTGGTTTATATTTTTTGATTTGTCTTAATGCAGGTTTTGCAAATTGTGTATCATATTTTGGTCCGCGCGAAGTTTGATAATATAAAATAAGACGTGTTTTCACGTCTATTGTTAAATGGTTTTTTATGTAGCTTTTTCTTTCTTTTTGCCGTATTTTTGCATAATATTTGTCTGCATAATCATTCGTAAAACCAGAGCCGTCCAATGCTATTATATCTGCTTTAACATCGTTTAATAATAGTATTAATTGGTTAATTTCTCTAATTTGTTCTGAAGGTAATCGTTTAAAGAATTTTTGGATTGTTGTAAAGTGCGGAACCTTTTTTATTCTCAAATATCTCTTAATTACGTCCGATACATCAATAACATCAGTGATTTCACGATATGTTGATTTTGTGTAAATTTTCATTGCTAATATCGTGAATAAAGTATGTTGTGAATATAAATGGTTTGAAAAGGCATTAGAATACTTGTTTATCGCTATTTTAACATAATAGTATGTCCTTTCAATGAATTCCACCAGTTTATTTTCTTTAAATTTGCTATTCTTGTTTAAAAATCTTTTTAAACATTGAATATTAGAATTTTTAAAACCAAAATCCGAAAGATTTAACTGCTTTGAAACCCCAATATGAACAGGGGAATAATAGATTTTGCGAATCATAATAATATTATTCCCCTTTATCATTATAAATACTTTATCAACCGTATTTAAAAATATGCAAGTGTAATTTAAAGTGAAAACAGGAAAACACAACTTAAAAATTACAAATTTTTTTTATTACAAAAAAAACCTGTCTTCAAATAAAAAAAATTAGGGTTTCTACAAAGCCAAAAAATTAGTGAAACTGGGGGATTCATTGCCGGAGCCGTTTACCTACCCGTTGGGTATCCACCGAGTAGACTTCCATTCCAGGAATGACAACCCTCACAACTGGAATGTCTATTTCTGGCCGGGTTAAATCCGTGTAGAAGACATCATCAAAACTACATTTACTCAGGAGTTTCAGGGAAGTTTCAATATCATCTTTAAATGTTTTTCTGGCTTTATTTTCAATGTCAGATAGATCAACCCTATCCTCGAATTCACCAAACCAGTGGCGGTTGATTCGTTTCATGCGCTGGTAACCTGCTTTGC
>JAAZNP010000026.1 GCA_012798235.1 Parcubacteria group bacterium | reverse complement strand
TTCAAGTTTTTCTTTGGCGGTAAATTCTTTATTTAAAACCCCTCCATTTTCTCTTTGGCTACTTGTCTTATCTTCTGCTGTATCTTTTCTTTAAATTTTTTACCTACAGAATCAAATAATTCTAATAAATCTTCAAATGTCATTTCTCCGCCAAGAAAATCCCAGTATTCTTTTCCGATTAAAAATTCTTTTCCTTTTTCTAGCACACCTTGCTCCGTAAATCTTTCATATGGTTGAGGATGATACGGATTATATGGGAACGCTAAAAATACTCTAACTGGTTTTCTCCGACGAGCCACCCACTCAAGAAGTTTTGTTTTTGATTTTGTAAACACATCAATATTAGGCTTAACAGTTTTTATTTCAAAATAATGTTCTATTCCTTTGCGCAACATATAAAAATCAGAAATTCTGCCTTCCTTTTGCGCTTTTCCATCTTTTGCCGAAGCACTTAAAACTTTTTTTACTTCTTCATCGTGATTAACTTTCTTTTCGCCATTTCTTAATTTTCGTATTATATCGTCAATAATGTATTTTTGTTCACGGGAAATTACTCCACCGACATCATATTTTGTAAAACATTCTTGAGCATTTTCTTCAGCAATAATTTTAGAAACATCTTCATAAATAGACATCCCTAAAGTAGTTGCTATCGAGTGGATAAAAGAATATGCAGCTACTTTTTCGCTATCTTGAATCAATCGCGTTAAAAATGGCATCGAAGATGTCTCGCGAGTATACCTCCTTAACTTATCTTCAATTTTCCTTTCTAATAATAAACTTATTTTGCCTTTTTGATTATTCGATAATGCCATATTTTTTATTGTTTCACAAAATAATAAATACTTTCTGAAAACCGAGTGTTGTCTCTTTCTGTTCTCATAAGAACTGGCCTATGATATATTTTTTTAATACTATAACCGCACGCCTTGGCAATTTCTGGATATAAATTATCCCGATCATTCACAACCACAAAAATTTTTGCTTTTGGTTTTAAAAATCTATTCATATTTTGAAACACAGCAATAATATCTTTTTTATATTCCTCTTTTGCTTCTCTGCTTCTTCCTTTTGAAGCGGGACCAATCTCTTTAAAGCCATTATCATCAAAGCCGAATAATTCGTAAGCATAGCGATGTTGATCGTGATAATCTATTAAACCAACATAGGGAGGTGACGTAAAAATACCATCAAATTTACCACCTTTATATCCTTCAAGTTTATTAAAATCGATTTCTCTCGAATCTCCTTGAATAATTTTCATCGTTGCATCAGTTCGTAATTTATCAAATTCTTTAATGCGTTTTATAGTGTCCCAACTGTAGCGGTTAATAAATTTCATTGCTTCATTGACGGGTTCGCAGATGCGGTGGTGCTTTATACAATAATATTTGTCTCGTACTGGTTTCTTGGGTCTTGCCAAATCATAATGAGGAATTAAACGAGCACTTCTTGTAGCTCTACTTAAAATTATTTTAAGAATATCTTGATTTTTATAATTCTTAATTTGTTTTCGGTAAAAAAGAATTTCTTGAAGTGCTCTATCGGATAGCCAAGTATTAAGATATTTGCTATTAGTTTTATATTTTTTGAAATTATTATATAAAAATGTTGCTTGTTTTTGTCCTTGCGATAGCCATTTACTAAACTCTTGTGTTTTGAAAAGTATATCTTTAATTTCTTTTTCTACTACTGGAATATTATATTTTTTTGTTTTCACTTCAGTAATAAGACAATTAAACTGTGAGATTTCGATTCCAGCTGAATGCATTCCTAAAACATTTGCTTCAATTAAAGTAGTCCCAGAACCCATAAACGGATCAAGAATCCAATCACCCTCTTTGAAGTAGTGTTTTAAAAAAACGTCCACAAGCTGAGGAATAAATTTCCCTAAATACGGATGAAGACGATGAACATGTTTCGTTCTCTCAAATTCAGGAATATTCGCAAAAGATAAATCAACGCCATCGAGAGATGTCTGCAATTTGTGAAAGTTATGAACTTGTTTAGTTTTTTCTACAACTTTACTTTGCATAATTTCTAATTATAGAATACCAGAAAATAACTTATTTGTCTAAAGAAAAACGGCGCTTTAAAACACCGTTTTTTGCGGAGGAGGTGGGATTCGAACCCACGGTGCCCCGAAGGACACAATTGCTCTCCAAGCAATCGCACTAGTCCACTATGCGACTCCTCCTTCCCCTCCTCTAATTAAGGAGGGATTAAATTAAATTTTTATTTTGTGAGCAAATTTACCAACTAGAGGAAGTTCTTTCTTCTGGTTCTGAACAACATTGATAATTCCAATAATTGATAGAACTAATAAACCAAGATTAAGCAAATTAATAATAACACTGAAAACCGATAATAAAGTCCAACCAGTTAAAGAGCCAATAAAGATACCAACTAAAATCCTAGAAAGAACATAAACAATAATTTCTAAGATAAAAAGGACTAATCCTTGTTTAGCATGAAAATAAACAAATTCATTATCTTTTTTGGTAAATAAAGGAATAAAACACAAAAACGAAAGATAACTAATAATTCCCATAATCATATTATCATTGGGTTTTTTAGTTTCTGCAGTTGCTGGAGTGGCTGGTGTTTGTTGCTTTTCTTCTTCCATATTTTTATTTTTTGATTATTAAAATTAATTGATCGACCTTTTTTACCCAGTAGTAGAAATTTGGCAGATGTTTTGTTTTACAAAACATCAAAATAATGAAATTAGTCAAATTGTCACTACTGGGTTTATTATACCAAATTTTTCTTTAAAATTAAATATCCATCTGTCTTAAGGCTTTAATTCTGTCTTCTACTGGCGGATGGGTTAACCATAATTTAGAAAACCAACTTTGGCGTTGTCTTTTGAAAGGATCAGCAATAAACAAATGAGCAGTAGCTTGATTCGCATTTCTTAAAGGAGTCGGATCGCTGGATATTTTTTCTAAAGCTCGGGCTAATCCTTCAGGATATCGTGTTAGTAAAGCGCTAGAAGCATCAGCTAAAAATTCTCTTTTGCGAGAAATAGCTAACTGTAAAAGGCTGGCGGCTAAAGGCGCAAGAATGGCAGTTATTAAACCAATAAGCATTAAAATTAAACCAAAACTATCATT
>JAAZNP010000025.1 GCA_012798235.1 Parcubacteria group bacterium | reverse complement strand
AATATACAGGTAGAGCCGAAATAAAAAGGAAAAAAACAAAAGAAAAACTGTTATTAAGCCAATGCTTAATTATGCCTGTATCTCTAATCAATATTATCGAAGCAGCTAAAGCCGCAATAAATAAACACTTCAATTAACTTTTTTTTTATTTGCCTCATCCATCCGATAACTTGAAATATTTAATTCCAATATAACGCTATGATGAACCAGTCTGTCTATTGCCGCGGCAGTAACCATCGGATCCTTAAAAATCGTTTCCCATTAAAATGGGTAGTAAAATAAATTGTGTGTATTTAATGAAGTAAAATTATGAGTAAAAAAGATATAAATATAATTTACTATTTTCCATAAATTGCTATAATAGTAAGCAAAAGGAAAGCCCCCCTATATAGCGCTATATAGGGGGGCGGCCGATTTTCAGTATGTTTGAAATCACTCAAACATACCCAAATTTAAATTTGAGGTGTTTATATTATGAAACAAACTATTGATTTTGTAAAGTATTTAATTAAAAAAAATGATATTTCTTTTGACTCTATCTCGGACACTATGATTCACGACTTATATTCTGATTTTCTTAACACAGTTATGCTTGCCGAAAGAACCAATTATCTTAATAATAATCCAGATGATGTTGGAAATGGGTACAGACCTAAAAATCTTCAAACTGCAGGAGATAATATTGATATTGAAGTCCCAAGAACTCGTTCTAAAAATTTTAGGCCTGCTATTTTACCGCCTCCTTATCAAAGATATCTGCCCAATTATAAAGAACTCGTATTTAATTTAATGGCGGCAGGTAATTCTAAAGCCCAAATTCGTGAGATTTTTAATAATATGGGGTTTATATTGTCTGAAAGCGCAATTGATGAAATTTCAAAGGAATTATCTATTAAAATACAGGATTTTAAAAACAGGCAATTGCCTGAAGATTTAGCCGTTCTATTTATTGATGGTAAATATATTTCCGTCAAACAAGATAATAAAGTTCAAGAAGCTGTTTTGTATATTTTGCTTGGTTACGATCTTGATGCAAAAAAACATATTCTCGGTTATTATGTGCTTTTTGGTAAAGAAACTATTTCTCAATGGAAAAAAATTTTTAATGACCTTATTAACAGAGGGCTTAAAAATGTTTTACTTTTTGTATGTGATAATTTATCAGGTATGACCGGAACACTTGATGTGCTTTTTGACAAACCTGATATTCAATTGTGTCTCGTGCATATTAAACGAAATATTAGAAAAAATATTCCAACAACTGACGCTGAAATTATTATCTCTAAAATTGATGAACTCAAAACCTCTAATCTTTCCGCTAAACAAGCGGCCAACTCTTTCAGAGAATTTCTTAAATCTTATTTAAAAACTTATAAAAATTTTATATCTAAACTTTCAGATGACGCTGATTTTATTTTTACTTTTTTGGGCTATCCGCAGCAGCTTCATAAAACTATTTCTACTACTAATCCTGTCGAATCTCTTAATAATCAAATTGAAAAACTTGCAACTAAATACGAAGGTTATTTTCAATCCATGAATATTCTGGATATTAATTTATTCCTCTTGAAATCAAGATGGGAACTCGCTTGGAAAAAAAATGTCAGCCCTTTTATTGCTAAATTTTCTTCCTTTTTTAGAAAAAAATTATTCCTTAAAGGGAATAATCTCAAGGAGGACGCTTAAAAAAAATACACACTCTTATTGACAAATCTCCCGTTCTCATTTGGTTTTACCTTGGTAATAAATTAAAATTAATGTATTTAAAAAATATTTAAAAATCTAATGTCATCTTGTTTTATATCCGCCAAAAATGTCAGGTGTCAGGATACGGCACTTTTCCCTAACTATAAGAAAAACAAGCGGTTCGAAATTATTTTATAAAAGTCCTCAAGTTTTTTTAAGAATTTGCCGATATATTATT
>JAAZNP010000024.1 GCA_012798235.1 Parcubacteria group bacterium | reverse complement strand
GCGATGACTGGCGCTGCTTTAGTTGGTTTGCTCGATGATCTGTTAGGAATTTTTCATATCGGTCCTAAAGGCGGAGGTTTAAGAATCAGACATAAGGTTTTTCTTTATACGCTATTAGCTATTTTAGGTGTGTGGTGGTTTTGGGTAAAATTAGGTTACAATAGTATTAGCATCCCTTTTATCGGCAGTGTATTTTTGGGATATTGGTACATTCCTTATTTTATTTTTATTTTGGTCGCTACTACTTTTTCTATGAACGAAACCGATGGTTTAGATGGTTTAGCAGCGGGCATCAGTTTGATTGGTTTTGTTTGTCTTTTAGTGGTGGCATTTGTAAAAGGCAAATATGATTTAGCTGCCTTTTTAGGAACTTTCATTGGTACGATTGTTGCTTTTTTGTGGTTTAATATTTATCCCGCACGATTTTTTATGGGAGATACTGGAGCTATGGCCTTAGGTATTAGCATGGGTATTATTGCGATGCTTACCGATACTTCTTTATATTTACCCTTTTTTGCGTTTATTTTAGTTTTAGAATCAATGTCCGTCATTATTCAAAAAACTTATAAAAAAATAAAACATCAAAAGTTATTTTTGTCCACTCCCATCCATCATCATTTTGAAGCTAAAGGTTGGCCAGAAACAAAAGTAACAATGAGATTCTGGATTTTAGGAGGATTGATGGGAGCTTTAGGTTTGGCATTATACTTTCTTGATATTTTTATGGTATAATAAACAATATGACTATGGATTATCAAAATAAATTGGCAGAATTAATGGTTTTGGCTGCCCAGCAGGGCGCTTCTGATTTGCATTTAAGCGTTGGTAAACATCCTACCGTGAGAATTGATGGAAATTTAGTGCCTGTTTCCAGCGAACCAATTTTAACTCCTGAAATGACCGCTGGTTTAATCAGTGTTTTATTGACACCAGAGCAAGAAGAAAAATTAATTAGTCACAGGGAAATTGATTTTGCCTTTTCTTACGAGGATAAAATCCGTTTTCGTATTAATGTCTATTTTCAACGGGGATATTTAGCTGCAGCTTTGCGTTTAATTCCTACGCACATTAGAACAATTGAGGAATTAAATTTGCCACCCATTATTCACGAATTTTCTAAATACAACCAAGGGTTCGTTTTAGTTGTTGGTCCCGCTGGTCATGGCAAAACAACAACTTTAGCTGCTTTAATCGATGAAATAAATCATAAAAGAATGGACCATATTATTACCATTGAGGATCCTATTGAATATACTTTTATTCAAGACCGAGCTTTGGTTGACCAGCGAGAAGTTGGTTCAGATACTTTAAATTTTCATAATGGCTTGAGATCTGTTTTAAGACAAGACCCTGACGTAGTAATGATTGGCGAAATGCGCGACCCCGAATCAATTTCCATTGCTTTGACAGCGGCTGAAACTGGTCATTTAGTGTTTTCTACTTTGCATACTAATTCTTCGAGTCAAACCATTGACCGTATTATCGATAGCTTTCCGGCTAATCAACAAAATCAAGTTCGTTCG
>JAAZNP010000023.1 GCA_012798235.1 Parcubacteria group bacterium | reverse complement strand
TTAATGGAGATTTTTGTTTTTAAATGAGGAATCTTTTTTAATTCGTAAGTTTTTTCGCGATAAGGAATCTTGCCTGAAAAAACTTTTCCTTCGGAACCAGAAGTACAATCAACAGTAATTTCTTGGCCAGTTTTTAATATTTTGGTTGCTTTTTTTGTACCCACAATACAGGGAATTCCTAATTCTCTGGAGATGATTGCCGCGTGGCATGTCTTCCCTCCTTCATCAGTAATAATGGCCGAAGCTAAAGGCATGGCACTTGTCCAATCAGGATCGGTCATTTTGGTTACTAATACTTCTCCTTTTTTCAGTTGTGGTAAATCTTTAATTGATTTAATAATTCTTGTCTGGCCATAACCAACTTTACTTCCAATAGCCACGCCAGTAATTAAAGGTTTCTTTTTGGCGTTCAGAATGTATTCTTTATAAATATTACTGTCGCTAATGGAATGAACTGTTTCGGGCCTTGATTGCACAATAAAAAGTTCTCCAGTTTTACCATCTTTAGCCCATTCAATATCTTGCGGGTTCCAACGTTTAGTTTTATTACTATAATGTTCTTCGATTAACATTCCCCATTGGGCTAAAGTCAGAACATCTTCATCATTGATACAAAATCTCTGTTGCACTTTTTCGTTGACTTTGACTTCTTTAATGCCGCCTTTTTTATCGTAAATATATTTGACAAATTTCTGGCCTAAATCTTTTCTAATAATTGCTTTATATCCTTTTTGTAATGTTGGTTTAAATACTAAAAATTCATCAGGAATAATTTTTCCTTTGACAATCAATTCTCCTAAGCCATAAATACCATTAATAACAATAATATTCTTGAAACCGGACTCAGTATCTAAAGTGAACATTATTCCTGAAGAGCCTAAATCAGAACGCACCATTTTTTGAACACCAGTAGAAATCGCTACTTTCATATGATTAAAACCCTTCTCAATGCGATAACTGATAGCCCGGTCTAAAAATAATGATTCGTAACTTTTTTTAACGGATTCCAGCAATGCTTTTTCTCCTCGCACATTTAAAAATGTTTCATGCTGACCAGCAAAAGAAGCACTGGGTAAATCTTCAGCTGTGGCTGAGGACCGTACCGCCACATCAGTATCAGTTTCTCCGTATTCTTTTGATAATTGATGATAGGCCTCAATAATTTGTTTTTCTAAGTTTTTCGGCAAAGGTGTTTGGATAATTAATTTTCTGATTTCTTTACCAATTCTTTGTAAACTTTTTATATCTTGGGGATTTAAATTTTTTAATAATTTCTCTATGGGTTTTCTAATTTTCCCTTTATCTAAAAAATAATAATAAGCATTAGCAGTAATCGCAAAACCATTAGGAATATTAATTCCCTGAGGAGTTAAATATTGATACATTTCCCCTAAAGAAGCGTTCTTGCCGCCTACTGAAGGAACGTCTTTAATCGTGATATTTTTAAACCAGCGAATATACATAAAATAAAATTTTAAATTTTTAATTTTTAATTTTTAAAGAATAGTAGTAATTTATCTAACGGCCAGGAATTAATAATATCTTCTTGAGTGGCCCAACCGCGGCGCGCTTGACTGATGCCAAATTTCATTAATTCCATGTGCGAAATATGATGAGCATCAGTATTTATTACTAATTTTACACCATAATCAATTGCTTTTCTAATATTTTTATCATTTAAATCTAAGCGAATGGGATGGGCATTAATTTCTAAGGCCACTTGATATTCTTTAGCGGCTTTAAAAATTTTGTCTAAATCAACTTGATATTCATCTCTTTGATTAATTAAACGACCCGTCGGATGAGAAATAATATCAACATTAGGATTTTTCATGGCTCTAATAATGCGCTCGGTCATTTCATCTTTGGACATTTTCATATGAGAATGAATTCCAGCAATAACATAATCCAATTGTTTTAAAACTTTATCATCGATATCTAAAGACCCATCATTTAAAATATTAGCTTCGCAACCGTGTAAAAGTCGGAATTTAGAATTTTGAATCTGGAATCTAGAATTTAATTTTTCTATGGCTTGGTGCTGTTCGAGCAGTTGCTTTTCATCTAAACCGTGTTCAATGCGCAAGAATTTAGTATGATCAGAAATGCCCATGTATTCATAGCCCAATGATTTTGCTGTCTCTATTATTTCTTCCAAAGAATTGCTACCGCCATTCCAATCAGAATGACAATGCAAGTCGCCTTTAATATCATGATAGTCAATAATTTTCGGTAATTGATTTTTTAAGGCTGCTTCTATTTCACCGTTATTTTCTCTTAACTCTGGCTCGATATAAGGCAAACCAATTGCTTGATATACCTCCTTTTCATCAGTCCCTGCTATTCTTTTCCACTGCGATGGCACTCTTGATTTGTTTGCCACTTTTCTAAATATCCCGTATTCATTTAGCTTCAATCCTTTTTCAATGGCTAATTTTCTCGTTTCAATATTATGTTCTTTAGAACCAGTAAAATACTGTAAAGCCGAACCAAATTCATAGTCATCAACCACTCTTAAATCAACATCAATGCCTCTTTTAAAACGAACCGAGGACTTTGTTTGACCATAATCCCAAACTTTGATTACTCCTTTTAAATTAACAAAGGTATCCATTACTCTATTAAAGGCATCTTTGTTTTTAGTTTTGAGAGTGGTCAACAAATCAATATCACCGATTGTTTCTTTCATTCTTCTTAAAGAGCCAGCCACAACAATTTTATCGATTTCTTTAACCTTTTTTAATTCTTTAATAATATCTTGAGCTAAATAATAAGCCTCATCTAAATAAAATCTTCCTTGGGAGCGTTTTAAAAATTCAATTGATTCTAAAATATTTTTTTCGCTTTTTTCTCCGAAATTTTCTAAATTTCTAATTTTCCCGCTTTGGGCTGCTTCTTCTAATTCTTTTAAATTTGTTATTTTTAATTTTTCATAAAGAGTTTTTATTGTTTTGGGGCCAATCCCTTCAATTCCTATTAATTCATCTAAATTAATTGGATATTTCTTTCGATATCTTTCTATTTCTTTAATTTTTCCGGTCTGAATATATTCTTCAATTTTTTGGGCAATGCTTTCACCAATGCCAGGAATCTTTTTTAGCCCTTCAATTTTGTCTTTTTGGTAAATTTCTTTTATGTCTTCGTCCAAAGCGTCAATAACAATACTGGCTTTTTCATAAGCTTGGGGTTTAAAAGAGACGCCTTCCATTTCTAAATAAAAGGCAAGTCTTTTTAATAATTTAGCTAAATCATCATTGATCATATCACCAGGTTATCCACATTTTATATTTGACAGCTTCTAGGGGTATGCTATAATGTGAGTGCTGTCATCTGAAGGCATTGATTGACGCAAGTCCGTCAGTGCTGACAGGTGGTAGCATTGCTACCATTTAGAGGGATTATATGATTTCGGTCATATAGTTCTGACAGATGGTAGCATTTTTTTTACCCCGCACCTTTTAATCGCTGCGAAGGCTATTTCGAATCCTTCTTTTTAATTGAGAGTACACTTTGCCAAAATATTTAATATTTCTTTCTCTTTGCTTCATATCTTCTATATGATAATAGCCTTCGCAATAAATACAAACCCAAGGTTTATATCTCTTGGTAAAATAACTTTTTCCGAGATTATGTTCTTCTAATCTTCTTCTTAAATTATTAGTTCTGCCGATATATAAAGAACCGTTCTTTTTACTTTGTAAAATATATATCCAATACATACGGTGGGGTTTGGCGATTAAAAGGTGCGGGGTTAATCTTCTAACAATGTTCTAGCTTCTTCTTGAAGTTTTAAAATTTTCTTTTCAGGGACACCGCTAACTTGCGCGCAGTGATGCGCGTCTTCTTTTAAAATATCTTCAACTAAAAAGATTGCCTTTTCACCACACAGTTTTAAACATTCGCCCGTGAGTGACGGCAAAATAGTGATGGGATAAAATTTATTTGATTCAATTACGTATTCTAATCCCCTGTTTTCGGGATAACGCCAACCTAATAAATCCATTTTCATGCAATTGGCATAACGGATAGCTTCACTAGAAAATTTAGTATTGGTAACTAAAATGGAACGCGTTTGTAAATTTTTTAATGCTTTTCTTTTAAAGAAACCACCTGTTTTTAAATCTAAATAGCAGGCATAAGTTGCCATGGCCACTTTTAAATCCACCCGCGAACCGATTAGGGCATGATATTTACATTCACCAATTAATAATTGACGATCAATTTTAGCTAAAAAATCAATTTCGTGTAAAACGCATTTGCCAGCTAAATATTGATTAATCTGCACGGTAAAGCCTAATCTTTTAAAGATTTCACCGATATATTTTTCAAAAGGGAAACCGCTCGGTCCTAATTTTCTCATGGCTTCTTTTAAACTAAAGCGCATTCCGGCTTTAGGGTAATCTTGGTATAAATACTCTTCAACTTTTTGAAAGATTTCTCTCGTTGAGATATTATTGTAAGCTTCTTTTTTAACTCGTGTGGCAATATGTCTAGCTAATGCTTTGTCCGCACCCACTCTCAAAGCACTCTGATACACTTTGCGCCAGGAAAAAGGTTCTCTTTCTCCGCGGTTATTAATGATGAATATTGAAGACATGATTATAATTTTTAATTTTGCAATTTTTAATTTTTAAATTTGCGATTGATAAAATTTCTTACTTGCGCTTCATCCATGCCAAAATGGTGGCCGATTTCGTGCCATAAGGTTTCAATAATTATTTGTTTGATACTTTCTTGATTACCGCCACTGATTCTTTCAATATTATTTTGAAAAAAAGTTATTTTATCAGGAACGGCTTTATTATAGTTCTGCCTTTTAATTTGAGGTACGCCTTCATATAAACCTAAAAGATAATCACCAGAAGAATATCCTAATTGTTGTTTTTGAAAATCATCAGGTTCGTCCTGGATAATAATAGCCACATTTTTCATTTGTTCGCGAAAGTGTTGAGGAAAAAATGTTAAGGCTGCGGTAATAAGATTTTCAAACTCTTCTTTCGTCATGCCAAAATTTTATTTTAATTTTGAGCACCCCGCTCTAACTTTATTACTCAAACGTTTGACCAGGCGCTTGATGAATAATCTTTTCCGCCTTTGGCGGAATGGCCTATTCGGCCAGCGCCTGGAGTTTGTAAATAAGAATTATTCATTTAACAAGGGGCTATTCTGTTATTGAGTGGTAAAGTTAGGGCGGGGTAAAGATTTCCTTATCGCTCAAACTTCGCCTTCGGGCTCGTTTTCGCGAAGGAAATCATTATTTCTTCAAAAATATCTGGCGGAATAGGAATAGGATCACCAGGATTGGTTTTGCCAGGATATTTCCAAGCGCTGATAATCTTTATTTTTTTTGAATTTTGCTTTGTCATTCCCGTGGAAACGGGAATCCGAGTTCCCCGCTTCCGCGAGGATGACAGTTGGACTGTCATTTTTGATTCCTGCGCCACATAGGGTGCATGGCCCTGAATCCTATGTGGTTCAGGGTTTTCTATCACGTACATCGTCCAAATCTCATAAGGATGTTTTTTAGAGCCAGCGCTTTGCATTGAAGCCCAAGTTTCTGGCGCAATACCTGCCTCAATTCTTTCGGGATGCCTGATTAATCTTTTAATGCGACTGGCTGATAATCCGTATTGTCTTAACTTTTCCTGAGAATGTTTAGTCCAATAAAACAAACCGTCTTGAAATTTATCTTGCCTCATGCTTCATGTTTAATTTCAAAACTAATTAATTTTTCTTCCGGTTCTTCTATTTCTTCAACATGGTCAATATTTTCTTTAAAAAATTTCTTTAAATAATCAAGCGCTTCATTAATGCTATCTTTTAATCCTTCGAAAACTAAAGTAACAGAACCGTCTTTGTTATTTCTAACCCAACCATAAAGACCATATTTTTCCGCTACTACATTAGCCACATAGCGGAAACCGACTCCCTGAACCACACCGTAAAAATGAATTCTTTTGCGCATAATATTATATTAGCCGTGTTTTATTATTATAACATCTCCGTCTTGAACTTCATAGTCTTTTCCTTCTAATCTTAACCAACCTTTTTCTCGGGCTTCAGCCCAACCCTGGGCTTCTAATAATTTCTGCCAATTGATCACTTCGGCTTTAATAAAATTCTTTTCAAAATCAGAATGAATGACTCCTCCAGCTTGCGGCGCTTTGGTACCTTTTTTGATAGTCCAAGCGCGAGTTTCATCAGGGCCCGTAGTGAAGAAAGTAATCAAATCTAATAACTGATACGAAGTTTTTATCAAGGCATCTAATTCTGATTCCTTGGGCAAACCAATAGCTTCCCTGTCTGCAGCGTTAAAACCAACAGCATCTAATTCTGTGGCTACATCTATAATTAAATAAGTCCAGTTATTATCAGCAAACACTTTCATAATTTGAGGGTCGATCTCTTCTTTTAATCCATTTAAAAGATAAATCCGCGGTTTGAAAGTTAAAAATTGAAAATTTTTCAAAATCTTTTTTTCTTCTTCCTCCCAAGAAGCATCTAATAACAATTGACCTTGATGCAATAAGTTCTGAGCTTTCTTCAAAGTATTGTATTCTACTACCGCTTCTTTTTTTCCGCTCTTTACATCTTTTTCTAAAGAAACTAATCTTTTATCTACTGTTTCTAAATCTTTTAACATTAATTCTGTTTCTAATGTTTCTTTTTCGAGTAAGGGATCAATGGTATTTAAAGTATTCACAATATCAGATTTGTGAAAACATCTTAAAACATAAACAATGGCATCAGTTTCTCTGATGTTAGCCAAAAATTGATTACCTAAACCTTCACCTTGAGAGGCGCCTTTGACTAATCCTGCAATATGAACAAATTCAATAGTGGTATAAATTTTTTTAAGCGAGTGAGTTAAGTCTGCTAATTTATCCACTCTCTCATCAGGTACTGCAACAACACCGACATTGGGGTCGATAGTGCAAAAAGGATAATTTTCCCGCGACACTTGTTTTTTGGTAATGGTTTCAAATAAGGTTGATTTGCCCACATTGGGCAGGCCCACAATACCAATAGCTAAACTCATAATATAAAGCTTTATATGGCTTCATTATAGAATAAAGCCCGCGTCTTTACAAGATAAATACTGATAAAATTAGGGGTAAAAAAACAGGGCCGACTTTGCAGTCAGCCCTGACCCACCGTTACCTATATATTACTTCTTTTTCTTAGCAAATGCAAGATATAGACCTCCGCCAACAAGAATCAAGCCAATTAAGTACCAAATCCAATTTAAGGATCGAGCACTTGTAGTTTCTGTTGTTTCGGCACCAGTTGTTGGTGCTCCTTCACCTAAAGTTGTTTCTGTTGTTTCCGGAATTGTTTCGCTCGTAGTTGTTTCACCTAAAACTTGTGTTCCTTCTTCTTCACCCATGCCAACAACATGACTATAACAAGCTTCATCAGAAACATCTGGTTTTAATTCTGGGCAGAAGAAACTATTGATCGTCCATTTGGTTGTGCGATAAACATAACCAGTTGGAGTATCAACATTAGGTAAGCAACCAACTTCCACCCATGGCGCTAAAACTTTATCTTTCATTAACAATTGGAATTGTTTGACAGCATTATAATCTGCTTGATCATAAATTCCATCAAGAGGTAAATTAATTCCTAATTGTTCATTTAAGAATGATTCTAATTTCTTTACTTCCTCAGGATCATTATCCGCACCTAATTTAATGTATTTCAATAAATAAGGTGTGCATTCAGTTGAAGCACCTAATACTTCACCAGGTCCAGTGGCCGCACCAGCAACTACACCACCAGTTGGTGCAAATTGTGGACCCGGACCACCACCAGTTGGAGGAAGAGTAGTGGTAGTTGGTTCTACACAAGCTGCTTCACAAGAAGCGAAATCAGAGTATTGTCCTTCTGGATCTTCTACACACTGCCAAGTAC
>JAAZNP010000022.1 GCA_012798235.1 Parcubacteria group bacterium | reverse complement strand
ATTGCTTATTATGTTCGTCAGGCTTGGAAAAATGTTTTTGGCGAAAAAATAGGTGGCTTAAAAGCGCTTTATGATGTTGCTCATAATATTATTAAATTAGAAAAATATAAAATTGACAATGAGATAAAAGAATTAGCGGTTCATCGCAAAGGAGCGACACGAGCCTTTCCGCCACAACACCCAGAAATTCCTATCAAATATAAAACAGCAGGGCAGCCCGTATTAATTCCTGGCTCTATGGGAACTGCTTCTTATGTTTTACATGGCACCGAAGAAGCAGAAAAAAGTTTTTATTCTGCGTGTCATGGCGCGGGACGCACGATGTCTCGACATGAGAGCTTAAGAAAAATTTCGGGTAAGGAATTAAAAAAGGTTATGGAAAGCAAAGGAATAATCGTAAAAGTCGATTCAGTTTCTAGTTTAGCCGAAGAAGCACCCCAAGCTTATAAAGATATTGATGAGGTTGTAGAAGTCGTAGACCAAGCTGGTTTAGCAAAGAAAGTTGCCCAATTAAAGCCCTTAGCCGTGATTAAGGGGTAATTTGAGATTTTGTTTTTATAATGATATAATATTATTAATAATTCAAAGGTCGTTAAAAATATAAATATTTATCTTTCTTATTTTATGGAAGAAAAATTAATTGGCAAAATAACTCATTATTACGATAAAATAAATGTAGCTATCGTTGAATTAAAAGCCACTCTTAAAGTTGGTGATAAAATTCATATTAAAGGGCACAGTACTGATTTTGAGCAGATTGTTTCTTCAATGCAAATTGAGCATCAAAATATTGAAACAGCTAAAAAAGGAGATATCATTGGTTTACAGGTAGAACAAAAAGCTAAGGAAGGTGATGAAGTTTATCTTGCGCAAGAATAAAAAATAAAATTGTGTTTAAAAAGTATTTACCAATAAAGTTAGAAGCTTTAGCTGCTTTGGTGGGCACCATTATTGGTGCCGGCGTTTTTACTTTGCCTTATATCGCCCAACAGTCAGGATTATTAATTACTCTTTTATGGCTGGGAATAGTTCTGGTATTTATTATTTATTTGCATTTGGCTTTTGGGGAAATTGTTTTACGCACAGGAAAAGATTTTCGTTTGCCTGGTTATGCTGGCTATTATTTAGGCGCTCCTGCTAAAAAATTAATGCTCTTAACTACATTTTTCACTTTTTCTTTTTCTTTATTAATCTATTTGCTTTTAGGAAGTAAGTTTTTACACACTATTTTAGCGACTTTTTTGCCTAGCAATCTTTTTCCCGATGGATTTTTAGTGATTTTTCTTTGGCTTATTTTAAGTTTAATTATTTTAAGTAAAAGAGATCATGCCACGAGGATTAATCTAATTTTATCTTTATTATTATTGGTTTTATTTCTTGTTATTGCTATTTATGTTTTGCCTCATTTCCATTGGGTTAATGTGAATTTGGTGCACTCTGTTTTTAAATGGGCTTGGCTTATTCCTTATGGTGTTTTGTTTTATGCTTTAAATGGTATGGTGGCAGTGCCTGAGGCTTTAAGGATTTTACAAAAAAGAAGGGCTCCCAAAGAGTTTTTAAAATCAATTGTAATATCAGGAATTATTATTGCCGCAGTGTGTTATTTAATATTTATGATTACAATTACTGGAGTTAGCGGCTCGGCCACAACCATCGAAGCTATTAATGGCCTGAAATTAATTTTAGGTCCTGTTATTGTTTTTTTGGGAGCTTTGTTAGGATTTTTAGCTGTTGTTACATCTTATTTAATTTTTGCTGTTTATATAAAAAATAGTTTTACTAACGATTTTCATTGGTCAGTATTTATTAGTAACTTTGTTGTGATCGGCGGCCCCTTAATTTTATATTTTTTCCATTTTGCTAATGTTTTAAAACTTATTTCTTTTATGGGAGGAATGTTAGGAGGATTTGAAGGAGCAATGATTCTTTTAATCTTAAAGAAAGCAAAACAAAAATCAGATTTAATTCCCGCTTTTGAAGTCCCCTTTAATCGCTTTATTTTCTTTGCTTTATTTTTCGCCTTAGTTGCAGGGGCAGTTTGTCAGACGTTTTTAGCGTATTAAATTAACGCCTTTATAGCTCAAGGGATAGAGCGCGATCCTTCGGAGGTTGAGATCGGGGTTCAAATCCTCGTAGGGGCACCCCTCACTTGGAAAAGATAAATTTATTTCATAAATCTAGAAAATTTCTTGACAAGAAATAATTACTTATTCTAAGATTTTCTATTTTATGAGTATTTTGCATTAGCAAATCTTTTCCAAGTGAGGGGGCATGACGCCTATTTATCTCTTTATGAAACTCATTGCTGACTTGCATCTTCACTCTAAATATTCCCGAGCCACTTCTCGAGATATGGACTTAGAGCATATTGCTTTTTCTGCTCAAAGAAAAGGTATTGATATTATTGGCACTGGTGATTTTACTCATCCCGAATGGTTCGCCGAACTAAAGACTAAATTAGAGCCAGCCGAAGAAGGCTTTTATACTTTAAGTAATAATGCGAAAGTTAGATTTGTTATCACTGGTGAAATTTCTAATATTTATAATCGCCAGGGGAAAACCAGAAGAGTTCATAATGTTGTTATTCTTCCTTCTTTAGAAACAGCAGAAAAAATAAATAATGTTTTATCATGGCAAGGAAATTTAAAGGCTGATGGTCGACCCATTTTAGGCATGGACTCTGAAGAATTATTGAAAATTGTAATTAATACTGAGCCTCAAGCCATGTTTATCCCTGCTCATATTTGGACTCCTTGGTTTGCTGTTTTTGGCTCAATGTCTGGCTTTAATTCTTTGGAAGAGGCTTTTGGGGAAAATACAAAATACCTTGCCGCTTTAGAAACTGGTTTAAGCAGCGATCCGAAAATGAATTGGCGTGTTTCGGCGTTAGATAAATTTACTTTAGTTTCTAATTCTGATGCTCATTCTCCAGATAATATCGGTCGCGAAGCTAATGTTTTGGATATTGATTTTAATTATTCCAGTTTCCGGGAAGCAATAGTTAAAAAAGATAAAAATAAATTTCTTTATACTATTGAATTTTTCCCCGAAGAGGGTAAATATCATTATGATGGACATCGTTTGTGCCAAGTGCGGATGTCTCCCGAAGCAAGGAAAAAAGTAAATGGTATGTGTCCGGTTTGTGGGAAACCATTAACCATTGGAGTTTTATCACGAGTTGATGAATTAGCTGATCGGGAAGAAGGATATCTGCCCCCTAATGCTATTCCTTATAAAAGCTTAGTGCCTCTAAAAGAAATTATTGCTGATGCTTTAAAATGTCAGGCAAAAACCAAGGCCGTAGAAGAAGAATACCAAAAATTGATCAATCATTTTCCTAATGAATTTAATATTTTACTCGATGCTTCATTTGAGGATTTGAAAAAATTTGTTTCGGAAAATATCGCCCAAAGCATTATTTTAGTTCGTGAAGGGAAAGTTCATTTAGAGCCGGGATATGATGGAGAGTACGGCAAAGTTAAAGTGATTCTTCCAGAAACGCCCAATCCTAGCCAAAAGGAACTTTTTTAGTGTGCGCCGAGACACACTTTGTGGTAAAATATGATTAATGGCTAATAGTATCGTAATTTATTTTCTCAAACGTTTAGCTTTTTATTGTTTAAGTTTTGTTGATACCTATTTTCGAGGCGGTTTTAATTTTTTCAATACTTTATATTGGCAATTATTTTTTAGTTTAGAGAGGCGTTTATCATTTATTGTTAGCATTCGTTATTTTTTTGTGCCTTTATGGCAAGAATATTCTGTAGCGTCTTACATGTTAAGTATTCCTATTCGTATTTTTAAAATTATTATTGGAGCTATTTCTTTAGGAATTTTTAGTCTTATTTTTTGGTGTTTTTATTTAGTTTGGATAATAGCGCCTTTTTATTTATTAATAAAAATTATCGTACCATAATGGAGACTAAAACTTTTATTTTCAAGGACCCTTATATTTTTTGGCCGGAATGGAAACGTTTTCTTTACCGTGTTATTTTCCAGGCTTTTATTTTTTGCGGTCTTTTGGCATCACTATTAGTTCTTCTCTTGGAAGTTCAAAAATATTTTTATTTAGGCATTTTATTTGTTATTTTTTTTATTTTCATTTTTATTAAAAAGAATTTTTCTGATTTCCCTTTAGAGCGTCGTTATTTAGAAAAGAAAAAAGTTAATTTGGCTTTATTTTTATCTCCTCGAGCAAAGGAAATTTTAATTGAAGCCCGTAAGTTATCTTTGAATAAAAAAATAGATTTCCCTTTAGCCTGTTTAATGGTTTGTTTGATGGAAACCGATATCATTACTGCTTTAAGGTATTTAGATATAACCGAAGATAAAATTAAAGAGATGCAAAATAAGATTTCGGCTTATCCTCTCAAGCAATTAGCGCCAACGCAAGATATTCTTTTGAATCTTGTGGAGCATGCCGTAGCTGAAGCTATTAATTTAAAACAGAGCTCTGTTACTGGTTTTAGTTTAATGCTGGCTTTATATAATCTCAATGATAAAAATATTGAAGATATTTTGAATTGGTTTGATATCCAGAAAAGTGATTTAGCTATTGCCTTGAGTATTAATTTGCTTAATCGTCAAAAAAATATCGAGCCCGTTAGAGGGTTAACTGATATTCCGGAATCAGTATTTAGACCCAAAAAAGTTAAAGCTAATCGTTCTTTGACTTCACGGCCAACACCTACTTTAGATAATTTTAGCGTTGATTTTACAGAATTAGCCAGCCGTCTTAAAATCGGTATCATGATTGGCCATTTAGTAGAATATGAAAATTTAATTACTATTCTGAATCGTCCTGGCAATCATAATGTTTTACTAGTAGGACCAGCAGGCATTGGCAAAGAAACAATTGTATCTTATTTGGCTTATAATTTAGTGCGTAACAATATCCCTCGTTCTTTATCAGATTATCGCTTAATCAATTTATCCTTTGCTTCTTTGTTCAAAGATATAAAAACTCCTTTTGAGGCTTGCAATCGTTTAACTACTATTATTCATGAAATTTTATTAAATCACGATATTATACTTTATCTTCCTCAATTACATAATTATAAATTGCTTGTGCAAGAGGGAGGAGTAAGTGCTTTCGAAATTTTGAAACCCTTATTTGAATCACCAACCCCAATTATTGCTACTACCACTTTAGAAGATTACCATCTTTATTTAGAACACGATTCTAGTATTAATGATATTTTTGAAATCATTAAAGTTAACGAAGTATCACCAGAAGAGGCGATTAAAATATTAGCTTTCCAATCAATCTCTTGGTATCGCAAAACTAAAGTTCAAGTTAGCTACCGAGCTATTAAAAGAGCGGTGATATTAGCACAGCGTTTCTTAACTAATACTCCTTTGCCTTCGTCAGCAGAATCTTTATTAACTGAAGCTATTGAAGGGGCAAGGCGGCGCAAAGAAAGATTAGTAACTGAACAAGATATCGTTAATTTAGTGAGTGTTAAAACTAATATTCCCTTAGAAGTATCACAATCAGTGGAGCGAGAGCGTCTTTTGACTTTAGAAAAATATATTCATGAAGTATATATTAACCAGGAAGAAGCAGTAAAGTTAGTCAGTGGCGCTTTGCGGCAATATCGAGCTGGTTTAGCCAATCCTAATAAGCCTATTGGCGTATTTCTTTTTGTTGGGCCAACGGGTGTTGGCAAAACAGAATTGGCAAAAATTTTAACTCGTATTTATTTTGGTAATGAGAAATCAATGGTGCGTTTTGATATGTCTGAATATCAGGATCCCCGGGGAGTTTTTCGCTTTATTGGTGATCCCGAAGGAGCTACTCGCGGAGCTTTAACTGAGGCCATTAAAACCAAGCCCTTTTCTTTAATTCTCTTGGATGAATTTGAGAAGGCCCATCAAAAAGTATTGGATTTATTTTTACCTCTTTTTGACGAAGGAAGATTAACTGATAATTTGGGAGACACTATTAATTTTACTAACACTATTATTATTGCTACCTCCAATGCTTTATCTGATTTTATTAAAAAAGAAATAGAAAAAGGAACAGCTTTTAATCAATTAACCATTCAATTAAAACAAAAATTAACCAATTATTTTAAGCCAGAATTGCTCAATCGTTTTGACGAAGTAGTAGTGTTCCGCCCCTTAACCGAAAAGCACCTTCGAGAAATAGTAAAAATAAAATTAAATGGCCTCCAAGAAATAATGGGTAATAAAAAAATAGAATTGAATTTCGATGAAACGGTAGTTAATAAATTAGCGCAATTAGGTTATAATCCTATTTTTGGAGCTCGTCCTCTTGATGCCGTTATTAGGCATTTTATTAAAGATAAATTAGCCGAATTAATTTTGACACAAGAATTGTCTAAGGGCTGTCGAATTCAATGCGCGGTTCAAGATAATGAATTCAAATTTATAATAACTTAATATATTATGGTTAAATTTTATGATTTTTTAAAACAGAAAATTCACCCCGTAACCAAAATACTCATTATTAATAACCTTTTAAATTTAACGGGTTGGGCTTTTATTAATCCTATCTTCGCTATTTACGTGATTCAAAATATTAATGGGAGTTCTATCCGGACTGTTGGTCTCTGCTATTTTACTTATTGGGTGGTAAAAGGATCGTTACAATTATTTGTTTCTAATTATTTAGATCGAGTAGAGGGAGAAGCTGATGATTATTTCACTTTATTATTAGGACAATTTTTAGAAGTTTTAATTCCTTTAGCTTTAATGTTGTCTAAAACAGTAGCAGAACTATATTTCATTTTCTTTGTTTATGGCATTGCCGATGCTCTTTATGTGCCTCCTTGGAACGCTATCTTTACTCGCTATATTAACCCTAAGAGAGTCAGTTTTGAATGGACCCTCAATAGTACGGGCTTTAATTTTGGTTCGGCCATGGCTATTTTAATTGGAAGTTCTCTGGCTCTAATTTTAGGGTTTCCTTTAATTTTTATTTTTGTAGCTGTTGCCCAAGCCATCAGTTTATGTGTTTTACTAACAATTAAAAAATACTTTCTTCATAAGAAAAAGTCTGTACCCGAATATTATTTTCCTTTTAAGGTTTAATTCAAAACCCCTGGATAATCCAGGGGTTTTGAATTGCATTATTTTATTGATTTACTTCTTCAACTATCTGTTTAAATACCTGAGGGTGAGCTTCGGCCAATTCCGCCAAGATTTTACGGTCGATTTTAATTTTATTTTTTATTAATTGGGTAATAACTTTTTGATAGTTGAAACCCAATTCTCGAGCTGCCGCATTAATTTTGATATCCCAAAGTTGTCTTTTCTCTCTCTTTTTTCTTTTACGGTCTTTAAAAGCATGGGTCCAAGCATGAAGCAAAGCTTCTTTAGCAGCACGATATTTAGTTTTGCGGCCATAACGAAAACCCTTGGTATGTTTTAACAAGTTTTTTCTTCTTTTATGGGCAATAATACCTCTTTTAACTCTAGTCATAATAATTAAGAAATAATTCTTTTTATATGTTTAGTATGGGTAGAAAGAAAAATTGATTTTTTTCTTCGTCTTTTGATTTTAGAAGATTGCTTGGCTTGATTATGCCCCTGATGAGCACAACGTCTTAGGATTTTGCCTGTTTTAGTTATTTTAATTCTTTTTCTAATAGAATTTTTACTCATTTTATTTAAGGGATTACTTTTTCTTAATAGTGATAATAAATCCTTGAGGGTACTTTTTTAAAGGTTGAATAATTTTATAAGAAGAGGGGATAAGATTAAGAAAGCTTTCTATTTTGGTTTTGGCTAAATCGCTATGAGTTTTCTCGCGACCACGGAGTCTCATCTCAATATTTACCATGCGATTATCATTTAAAAATTCTTCAATCTTTTTTACTTTGGTCATTAAATCATGCGTGCTTTCGTTGAAACCGATTCTTATTGATTTAGGGGCACCTTGTCTTTCTTTGAATTTTTGAAGTTTTTCTTTCTTTTCTTTTTCGTATTTGATTTTAGTATAATCTCCTAATTTATAAATCGGAGGAGTAGTTTTTCTAGTGATCTCCACTAAATCTAAATGCTGTTCCTTGGCTTTTAAAAGAGCCTCTTCGTAAGGCATAACTCCGATTAGTTTTCCATCTGGGCCAATAAGGCGAATTTGATTCGGAAACAAGGTAGTAATGAAATTATTTTATTTATATGGGTGTGGGGGTGGAGATGGCGAGAGTTGAACTCGCGTCTAAAAAGTTCATCTTTAATAAATCTACGAGTGTAGTTTAGTTTTTATAGTATTAAGAATTAAAACTAAACAAAACATTTCTTAATACTATCCAAAAAATTTCAAGATAATATAGCTGGATAAACTAGATTATCTCTATCTCGAAGTTTAAATCCCTTTAATTTATCGAGAATCCATTAAAGAGATTCCCCAAAAGGGGAGAAGCTTAACTTATGTTTTAGGCATAAGCATAAGCAAAATTTCGATTGGCATGTAATTGCCTCTTCGTTTTTAATGAGCTAACGAAGTTCCTCAACCCGCATATTAAAGAATTCCTTTTTATCGAATCCGAGCATCCCCTTATTGTATTCTGTATACTGTATACAGAATACAGAATACAGACTAATATGCTTCTTTGATTCTTCTTTCTTCCTCTCGTCTTTTTATAGTTTCTCTTTTATCAAATTTTTTCTTCCCTCTAACTAAAGCAATTTGAATTTTGATTAAACCGTTTTTATTATATACCTTAAGGGGTATTAAAGTCAAACCACGCTCTTTATTTTTTGAGTAAAGGTAATTCAGTTCTGAACGACGCAGTAAGAGCTTCCGTGTTCTTAAGGGATCGTAAGATTGAGACATATTTTGGGGTTGGTAGGGCGAAATAGTGGCATTTAAAAGAAAAGCCTCATTATTTTTCAGCACTACATAAGCACCATTTAAATTAGCTTTCCCTTGTTTTAGTGATTTTACTTCAGCTCCTAATAAAACAATGCCTGCTTCAAATTGTTCGAGTATTTCATAATCAAATAAGGCTTTTTTATTGGTTAGAAGAATCTGTTCCTGTTGTTTTCTTGTCATAATTGTCTTTTTATTATATCATATTACTATTATTTAGAAATAATTGTTTTATGGCTAAGGAATTAGAATTTGTGAAAAAAGAAGAGGAGATTTTGGATTTTTGGTTTCAACATAATATTTTTGAACAAAGTATTCAAAATCGGGAAGGAAAACCGGACTTTATTTTTTATGAAGGGCCACCAACAGCTAATGGTAAACCAGGTATCCATCATGTTTTGGCTCGCTCTTTTAAAGATGCTATTTGCCGTTATAAAACAATGCGTGGTTTTCGGGTTTTACGCAAAGCAGGTTGGGATACGCATGGTCTGCCAGTAGAATTAGAGGTAGAAAAATCATTAGGTTTTTATAACAAAACTGATATCGAAAAATACGGAATTAAAGAATTTAATCAAAAAGCCAAAGAATCGGTTTGGCAATATAAAGAAGAATGGGAAAAATTAACAAAAAGAATGGCTTATTGGATTGATACCAAGAACCCCTATATTACTTTTGAAAATAATTATATTGAAACTATTTGGTGGTTAATAAAGCAAATTAATGAAAAAGGATTATTATACAAAAGCTATAAAGTATTGCCTTATTGCCCTCGTTGTTCCACACCCTTATCCAGCCATGAAGTAGCTCAGGGCTATGAAACTGTTCAAGATCCGTCAATTTATATTAAATTTGAAATCAGTAACCCTAATAGTTCTTTATTAAAATCATTAAAAATTGAAAATTTAAAATTAAAAATTTTTCTTTTGGTTTGGACTACCACTCCCTGGACATTAATTGCGAATACCGCTATTGCTGTTGATAAAAATTTAGATTACAAAATTTTTAAAGTAGATGATGAATATTTGATTAGTTTTAAAGATTTACCTGATGGCAAAGGCGAAAAAATTACTACTATTAAAGGCGCAGATTTAATTGGTCTTCATTACCAACCTTTATATGAAATAGATACTGATTTTATTTTATCTTCAGGCAAACAATATGAGGTTGTAGCTGCTGATTTTATTACTACCGAAGAAGGAACGGGCTTAGTGCATATTGCTCCTGCCTTTGGAGAAGACGATATGAATTTAAAAAATGCATTAGGATTGGCTCTGATTAAACATATTGATGATAAAGGCCATGTCATTTTTGACGTTAATGATTTGAATCTTCAGGGTAAGTTTTTTAAAGATATTGATCCTCTTATTTTTGACGATCTTAATAAAAGAAATTTGTTATACCAAGGTGATTTAAAGGGCACGACTCATGAATATCCATTTTGTTGGCGTTGCCATACTCCTCTTTTATATTTTGCTTTTGAAGCTTGGTATATCAAGATGTCGCAATTACGGGAAGATTTATTAAAAAATAATGAATTAATTAATTGGGTGCCGGAACATATTAAATACGGTCGTTTTGGCCAATGGCTTAAAGAAATTAAAGATTGGACTATTTCTCGTAATCGTTACTGGGGTACGCCACTACCCATTTGGGAATGTGATGAGTGTCATCATTATGAAGTGATTGGTTCTGTTGAGGAATTGAGAGAAAAAGCCATTAATCATGATTTACCCGAAGATACAAATCATAATTTGGATTTGCATCGTCCTTTTGTGGATCAAATTAAAATTCCCTGTCCCAAATGTGGCAATTTGATGTCTCGACGCCAAGAAGTGTTAGATTGCTGGTTTGATTCCGGAGCAATGCCTTACGCCCAATATCATTTTCCTTTCGAGCAATTTAAAGAACGCAATTTGCCAATATCAGAAATGATTAAAACCATTCCTTTTCCCGCTGATTACATTTCTGAAGCGATTGATCAAACTCGGGGATGGTTTTATACCTTATTAGCGATTTCAACCCTATTAGATTTAGGCCCATCTTTCAAAAATGTTATTTGTTTGGGTTTAATTTTAGATAAAAAAGGAGAGAAAATGTCTAAATCCAAAGGCAATGTGGTAGAACCTTTAGAAATTATGGAAAAATATGGTGCTGATACTCTTCGCTGGTATTTATATACTATTAATTCTCCGGGTGAAGAAAAAAGATTTAATGAAAATGATTTAATTACCATTCAAAGAAATGTTTTTAATATTTTATGGAATGTTTTGATTTTTTATGATACTTACGCTGATAAAAAAATAATTAGTGAGCAAAATTTATCATTAGATTTTGATAAATTAAATATTTTAAATCAATGGATTTTAAGTGATTTACAGCAATTAAAAATTAAAGTATTAAATAATTTGGATAAATATTATATTTATGAAGCGACTAAAGAAATAAATAAATTCATTGACGATTTGTCGCATTGGTATATTAGGCGTTCACGATCCATTTTCCAAAGAGGAGAAAATTTGGCTCATCTTCAACAATCATCACTGGTGCTGTATAAGGTCTTAAAAGAATTAAGTTTGCTTTTAGCTCCTTTTTGTCCTTTTCTAGCTGAATCTCTTTGGCAGAAATTAAAATTAAAAACAGATGCTGTCAGTGTGCATTTAGCTGATTATCCCGAAGTAGAATCCCAATACCTTAACAAAGAGTTATTAGATTTAATGGAGGAAGCGAGAGCAATTGCTAACTTGGCTCTAAGTTTGCGCCAAAAAGCCAATATTAAAGTTCGTCAGCCACTTGCGTCGCTTAAACTCAAAACTCAAAACTCAAAAATTAAAAATTACTCGCAATTATTAGATATTCTCAAAGAAGAAATTAATGTTAAGGAAATAGTTTTTGACCCTAATTTAAAAGAAGAAATGGAAATCGACACCACTTTAACCCCGGATTTAATAAAAGAGGGGATATTGAGGGAGATCATTCGTCAAATTCAGGAATTAAGAAAAAATAAACAATTAACTCCTCAGGATACAATTAGTATAGAATTCTTTACCGAAGAAAACGATTTGCTAAATTTGATTAAGGAACAAAGCGAAGAAATTCAAAGAAAAACTTTGGCTTTAAATCTATTGACTCTTTCAGAAAAATTACCAGACACAAATGATCAAATATCAGTAGAGGGGAAGATTATTTTAGTGCGAATTACCAAACAATAATTTGTCTTTCGGGTTTTTTTATGCTATTCTCTTAAAGATTATTAAAAAATTTGTTCTATGGCTTTACCGGCACGACATCATTCTCGTTCACGAGTTAATAAGGGACGTTCTCATCTGGCCCTCAAACCAGTTAATTTGATTAAATGCCCGCATTGCGGTCGCAAAATTTTGCCACATCGCGTATGCCCTTATTGTGGTTATTACAAAAATCAAGAGATTATTGACGTCTATAAGGGGCTTACCAAGAAAGAGAAGAAACAGAAAGAAAAAGAAATGGAAAAATAATTTTATTTCTATGGGGTCTCGTCATCTTTCTCGTTCCTTAGTGCTTCAAAGTCTTTTTGAGTGGGATTTTAATAATTATCAAGGGCCTAGCGCTCAAGATATTTTTAAAAGAAATCTAGAAAATTTAGGTCAGGGCTTGGAAGATATTGAATATCCTACTAAATTACTTACTGGGATTTTAGAGCACTGGGAGGAATTAAATAAATTAATCGAGAGTGGGGCGCCCGAATGGCCCCTAGAACAAATTAATATTATTGACCGTAACGTTTTAAGAATTGGTATTTTTGAGCTGATTTTTGAAAATAAGAAAGAAGTGCCACCTAAAGTCGCTATTAACGAAGCCGTAGAATTAGCAAAAAATTTTGGCGGTGATTCTTCTCGTCGTTTCGTCAATGGCGTCTTAGGAACAATTTATCGCCAAATGGAAGAAACATTATCTTCAAAAGAGAACTCATGAACTTGGATTTTAATAAAATCAATCAAGATTTAAATCTGTCTTTTAAAAATCTGGATTTATTAAAAGAGGCTCTCACGCATCGTTCTTTTTTAAATGAAAATAAAGACTGGCCAGTTCCTCACAATGAAAGATTAGAATTTTTAGGAGATTCTATTTTAGGCTTTGTTGTAGCTGATGAATTATTAAAAGAGTTTCCGGAATTACCAGAAGGACAATTAACTGTTTTAAGAGCGGCTTTAGTAAATAGTGATTCTTTATTAGAAGTCGCTAAAGAATTAAAAATAGAAAATTATATTTTAGCTTCCAAAGGTGAACTTAAAGATTTGCATAATAGCCGCTCTTATATTTTATCTAATGCGATTGAAGCTTTAATAGGAGCTTTGTACTTAGATAATGGTTTAGAGTCCAGCCGTGAGTTTATTAAAAAATATATTTTACCGAAAACTAAAACAATTCTTGCAACTGCTTCTTATAAGGATGCTAAAAGTTTTTTCCAAGAAAAAAGCCAGGAAATTTTAGGTATTACACCAATCTATAAAACTTTGCGTTCTTGGGGGCCAGATCATAATAAAGAATTTGAAGTTGGTGTGTATTTAAACGAAGAATTGATCGCCAAAGGTCATGGCCATTCTAAGCAAGAAGCAGAAACCGAAGCCGCTCAAAATGCTTTGGAAATCAAGGATTGGCATTAGCTAATTATTAAAAATGTGTTTCTCAAGAGAATAATTCTTAAAAATTTCAAGTCTTTTAGAGGGAAAACTATTTTGGATTTCCCTTGTTTAATTACGGCAGTTATTGGTCCCAATGGGTCTGGTAAATCTAATATTGTTGATGCTATTCGTTGGGCTTTAGGTGAACAGAGTTTTAAGAATATTCGTGTCGAAAAAGGGCAAGATTTAATTTTTGCTGGTAGTAAAAACGATACTACAGCGGCTGTTTGCGAAGTAGAATTAATTTTCGATAACCAAAAAAGATTGTTTAATACAGATTTTAGCGAAGTGAGCATTTTACGCCGTATTGATAAATCAGGTGAAAATAGCTATTTTTTGAATCACAAACCCTGCCGCTTAAAAGATATCATTGATCTCACCGCGAGCGCTAAAATAGGACTCAAGGGCTTTTCTATTATTAATCAGGGTTCTGTAGAAAATATTTTATTAGTTTCTCCTCAAGAAAGGCGAATTATGTTGGAGGAAATTTTAGGTTTAAAGAACATTGAACTGAAAAAAGAAGAAGCCAAACGTAAATTAGAAGAAACTAATATCAATCTCGATAAAACATTAGCCCTCGAACAAGAGATTTTGCCACATTTAAGAACTCTCAAACGTCAAGTGACCCGTTGGGAGAAACGGGAAAAGATTGAAGAAGATTTAATTATTACCGAGAAAAAATATTTCGCTAATCTTTATCATCAAGTTTTAGAGTCAAACATATTTCCCGATAAAAAGTTAGATAGTTTAAATCAAGAAATTGCTGCTTTGAATCAAAAAATTAAAAATAAAGAAGAAGAATTATTGGTTAGTAAAGGTGAAGCTAATGGAGGATTAGAGTCTAAAATTCAAAAGATAACCCAAGAGATTATTAATTTACAAAATAAAAAATCAGAACTTTTACACGAGTTGGGCCATCAGGAAGTAGCCACTGGTTTAGCGTTATCAGGAAAAGAGCTTGAGAAACAAATTATTATTATTAAAGAAAAATTAGAAAAATTATTAACCATTGAAGATATTGCTTTAATTCATCACCAATTGAAAGAAATTATTGCTGAATTTAAAACAATATTTGTTGATAACGCTCGAGACAATCGCCCCCAAGTAGAAAATATTGAAAACCAATTAGCCTCTTTAGAAGAAGAGCTAAGTAATAAAAATCTTCTTTTAAAACAAGAGGAGGAAGAGCTGAATACCAAAAATCGTAATTTTCGAGCTATTTTTGAAGAAATTAATGAGTTGCGTCGGCAGAAAGAAGATTTGCTCAAAGAAGAACAGCGCCAAGAGTTGCTTTTAGAAAAATATAAACTTCATCTCGAAGATCTGAAACGAAGGATTGAAGAAGCCGGATTAGATTTTATTGCTATCAAGCAGTACTACGAAGATAACAAAAGCCAGATTCTACTAGCGCCCGAAGACCTTCTTTCTTTAGAAAAACAGGTTTTAAGATTAAGACGAGATATGGCTGAAATTGGAATTGAGGATGCTAACGTCATTAAAGAATACGAAGAAATTTCAAAGCGCCATAATTTTTTGCAGCAACAAATCGCAGATTTAAAGAAAGGATCTCAGGATTTAAAGATATTAATTCAACAATTAACTAAAGAAATCGAAAAAAGTTTTGAGAAATCATTAAGCGACATAAATAAAGATTTTAATCGTTATTTTCGTTTAATGTTTGCTGGAGGTTCTGCCAAAATTGAGCAAATTAAAAAATCAAAGTCCTTAGTGAATAACGAGAATCAAGAAGAAGGGGAGGATACTGATACAAGAGAAGAAGATGTTAATCAGGAATCATATTGGGGAGTAGATATTAAAATTGATATTCCTAAAACTGAATTAAAGAGCTTGGAAATGCTTTCTGGTGGAGAAAAAACTTTAGTAGCTATTTCTCTTCTTTTTGCTATTGTGAATCAATCTGACCCGCCGCTAGTTGTTGTTGACGAAATTGATGCCGCTCTTGATGAAGATAATAGCCAACGTTTTTCTCAAATATTAAAAGAGCTTTGTAAAAATACCCAATTTATTATTATCACCCACAATCGTATGACCATGTCCGTGGCTGAAGTAATTTATGGGGTAACCATTGGCGAAGAAAATAGTTCGCAGCTTCTATCAATCAAATTAGAGGATTCTGATAAGATATTGCAAAAATCTTAAAAAAAGAGTATAATATTTTGAGTTTAGTAGCTGGCAGAGGTCGACAGTTACTAGGATAGCATATTATTAATTAAGAAAGTTTATTAAAGAAATATGGCTGAAACACCAGTAGATCAACAAGTTCTCGAAACAGTAGTTAAGAGTGTAGTCAACAATCCTGATGCGGTCAAAATTGATCGTAAGGTAGATGAAATGGGGGTTCTATTGTCTTTAAAAGTAGACCCTCAAGATATGGCTCAAATTATTGGCCGTCAGGGTGCTATGGCTAAAGCTCTACGTACTATTTTGAGAGTTGTTGGAGCTAAGAATCGAGCGAGAATTAATCTTAAGATTGAAGAACCAGCAGGTTCTACTCGTACTCGAGAGGCCGAACAGGCAGCTGACCAAATTACCGAAGGATTGAATTTATAATAAGTCGGTAATTTCATTGAAAAATTTTGAAAACCGCGGTATGATGACTAAAACCGCGGTTTTCTTTTACTATGCGTTTCCATATTATTACAATTTTTCCTGAGGCTTTTTCCAGTTATTTTAATACCTCGATTATTAAACGAGCTCAAAAACAGAAATTAATTCAAATTAATCTTTGGAATTTAAGGCAATGGACGAATAACCATCACCAAACAGTTGATGATCATCCTTATGGCGGGGGAGCAGGCATGATTTTTATGATTGAGCCAATTTTTAAAGCATTAAAATCCTTAACAAAAAATAAAAAGATAAAACGCCGCGTTATCCTTTTTTCAGTTAATGGGAAGAAATTTACTCAAAAAGATGCTGAGAGATTAAAGAAATATCGAGAGATAATCTTTATTTGTCCCCATTATGAGGGGGTTGATGCTCGGGTTAAAAAACTAGTGGATGAAGAAATATCAATTGGCGATTATATTTTAACAGGAGGAGAATTACCAGCCATGGTAGTAATCGATGCCATTACTCGTTTAATTCCCGGCGTAATAAGAAAAGAATCTTTATTAGAAGAATCTTTTTCTTTAGGGCAAAAAGAAGATGCGACTTACGAGTATCCCCAATATACAAGACCAGAAATTTTTTACCCTTATCCTAAAAATAAAAAAATAGTATGGAAAGTGCCTAAAGTGCTTTTATCCGGCGACCATCAGAAAATAAAAGAATGGAGAGAAAAACACGTGATAGTAAAAACTCAAAGCTCAAAGCCCAGAACTCAAAACTAATTTATTTCTGACGATCGTTAAAAATAAATTAAAATTGCCGGAAGTCTGCCCTCCGAAATTTCATTGAATTTACAATTTTCAAACATTAGAAATTGATTCATTGAAAATTTATTGTAAATTGTAAATTGAAAATTGAAAATTGTTATTATTATGTTGATATTAACCTTTACTACAAAAAATAAGAAGAAATACCAAATAACGTCTCAAGATGGAGAAGAATTACTTGTTTCTCTTGACAAATTTTGTAAAAAGAATAAAATAGACAGGAAGAATATTTATCGTGTGTTTTTGAATACATCTCAAGAAAAAAGCGTTATTTCTATTAGAATAGCTCAGGCTATTCTTCAAGCTTTAAAAATTGCGAGAGAGTGATACAATATTTTAAATAATTGTTTGGTAAATGGAAAACAATCCTTTTTAGGGATTAGTTTTTTGTGCTTTTATTTTAACTAAGTAATAAATAATGCCATCACACTTAGTTTTTAAAACATTCGCCCGTCATCATCGGGATATTTTAGAGCCCCCTCCCTTAACGCAATTTCAAACTACTTCTTTTGAATGGTTTCTTAGAGAAGGGATTAAAGAGGTTTTTCAAGAATTGTCACCGATTAAAGATTATACTGGTAAAGATTTAGAACTGGAATTTTTAGATTATTATTTCGAAGAGCCGAAGCTCACAGAAAAACAAGCTAAAGAGAAAGAATTAAATTACGAGGCGACTTTAAGAGTAAAATTGAAGTTGAGTAATAAAAAACAAGGTTCTCATAAAGAACAGGAAGTTTATTTTGGCGAAATTCCCATGATGACACCGCGAGGAACCTTTATTATTAACGGAGTAGAAAAAGTTGTTATTTCTCAAATCAATCGTTCTCCTGGTGTTTATTTTGGTTCCGTGAATTTTAGAGGTGTTAAATTATTTGGCGCTAAGTTAATTCCTTATCATGGGTCTTGGTTGGAATTTGAAACTGATACTGATGGCGCTATTTGGGTTAAAATTGATCGCAAGCGCAAAGTGCCGGTTACTGCCTTATTAAAAATCTTTGGATTTGAAACCAATGAAGAAATTAATGATTTATTCGCTTCTTTAAATGAAGAAGCTATTTTGAAATATATTGATAAAACTATTGAAAAAGATCCTTCCACTAATCAGGAGGAGGGTTATATTGAAATTTATCGCCGTTTACGCCCTGGTGAATTAGCCACTTATGATAATAGCCGTGACTTAATTAATAATATGTTTTTCAGGCGAGATCGTTATGATTTAGCTAAAGTGGGACGTCACAAATTAAACCAAAGATTATCTTTAGATATACCTACTGAACAACGGACTTTAACAAAAGAAGATATTATTGCGATTATTAAAGAAATTATTCGTTTGAATCTTGATCCTCAAGCTGAAGATGATGATATCGATCATTTAGGTAATCGTCGTATTAGGGCAGTAGGGGAAATTTTAACTGATCGTTTTCGTGTTGGTTTAATGAGAATGCGTCGTACCATTCAAGACCGTATGGCGACTTTTGACCCTCTCACAATGACTCCGGCACAATTAATTAATCCGCGTCAATTAGTAACTAGTTTAAAAGAATTTTTTAATGTTTCGCAATTATGTCAGTTCATGGAGCAAATGAATATGCTTTCGGAATTAGAGCACAAGCGTAAAGCGACGCCGATGGGACCAGGTGGTTTGGTTAGAGAGAGGGCGGGTTTGGAAGTACGTGATGTTCACCCTAGCCATTACGGTCGGTTATGTCCTATTCAAACACCAGAAGGGCAAAATATTGGTTTGGTATTATCATTATCTTTATATACTCGTTTAAATGAATTTGGATTTTTAGAAACTCCCTATATTAAAGTTAAAAATGGTTATTTAACTAATGAGATTATTTGGCTTGATGCTTTCGAAGAATTGAAATATAAAATTGCTCATGGCGGAGTGGATATCGATGAAAAAGCCAGAATTAAAGAAGAAATGGTAGGCGCCAGAATTCATGGCGAGCCATCAATGGCAAAAAGGGAAGATATTGATTTAATTGATGTTTCTTGCCAACAAATTATTTCTGCTGCTGTAAGCCTCATTCCTTTTTTGGAACACGACGAATCTAACAGAGCATTAATGGGTGCTAATATGCAAAGACAGGCTGTACCTTGCGTGAAACCAAAAGCACCCTTAGTTTCTACTGGCATGGAAAAGAAAATTGCTTTAGAATCAGGGCAATGTCTAATAAGCGATGTTGATGGCGAAGTTATAGAAGTAGATAGTTTTCATATTGCCATTAAAACTAAAGATAATAAACGAAAAGCATACGAATTAATTACTTTTGTAAAAAGTAATAAACAAAGTTGTTTACATCAACGGCCGGTCGTTACTAAAGGCCAAAAAGTTAAAAAAGGTGATTTATTGGCTGATGGTTCCGTTACGGAGAATGGTCTTTTATCTTTAGGACAAAATTTATTAGTAGCATTTATTCCTTTTTATGGTTTTAATTATGAAGATGCTATTATTATTTCCGAGAGAGTTTTAAGAAAGGATTATTTTACTTCTGTTTATTTAGAAGAATTTAGTTGTGATGTTGTAGATACAAAGTTAGGTCCCGAGATGACCACGCGTGATATCCCTAATATTTCCGAAGAAAAATTAAAAGATTTAGATGAAGAAGGAATTGTTCGTTTAGGTGCAGAAGTAAGTGGCGGAGATATTTTAGTAGGAAAAATTTCTCCTAAAGGGAAAACTGAGTTAACGCCTGAGGAAAGGTTATTGCAGGCAATTTTTGGCGAGGAAATCAAGGAGATAAAAGATACTTCTTTAGTTTTGGAACCTTCTCGTCGCGGTCGTGTTATTAGAACTAAAATTTTAAGCCGTAAGGCTGGAGATAAGTTAGATGCTGGCGTAATTAAGAAAATTAATGTAGAAATCGCTGAATTAAGAAAATTGAAAGTTGGTGATAAATTGGCGGGTCGTCACGGTAATAAAGGAGTAATTTCTATTATTTTACCTGAAGAAGACATGCCCTATTTAGATGATGGTACACCAGTTGATATTATTTTAAATCCATTAGGTGTTGGTAAAAGAATGAATTTAGGCCAAGTATTTGAAAATCATTTAGGTTTGGCTTGCCAAAAATTAGGTTATCGGGCAATTACTCCAGCATTAGATGGTGCAACCGAGGAAGATATTAAAAAAGAGTTAAAGGCTGCAGGTTTGCCAGAAGATGGAAAAGTTAACCTTTATGATGGGAAAACTGGTGAACCTTTCGAGCGAAAAGTAGCCATTGGTGTAATGTATATGATGAAATTGGAACACATGGTAGAGGATAAAGTGCACATGCGTGCTATTGGCCCTTATTCTTTAATTACTCAACAACCATTAGGTGGAAGAGCTCATTTTGGTGGTCAAAGATTTGGAGAAATGGAGGTATGGGCGTTAGAAGGCTATGGCGCCGCTTATACGTTGCAAGAAATGTTAACTATTAAATCAGATGATGTTATCGGTCGTGCTGCTACTTATGAGGCTATTATCAGGGGTGAAAAAATTAAAAGCCCCAATATTCCGGCTGCTTTCAATGTTATTTTAAAAGAATTACAATCATTGGGTTTAGCAGTTAATCTTTTGGGAGTAAAAATTGAAGATACAGAAAATAAACCTCAAATAAAAACAGAAGAATCTAATTTAAATATCTAATTATGGCCGAAACAAAAGATTTAAAAATAAAAGATTTTGAAGCTTTGGCTTTAAAATTAGCATCACCAGAGGAAATTCTTTCTTGGTCTCAAGGTGAAGTAACTCGCGCCGAAACTATAAATTATCGTACTCAGAAACCAGAAAAAGAAGGTTTATTTTCTGAACAAATTTTTGGACCAATTAAAGATTATGAATGCGCTTGTGGAAAATATAAAACCGCTCGTTATAAAGGAGTGATTTGTGATCGTTGTGGGGTAGAGGTAACAAGATCATCTGTCAGAAGAGAAAGAATGGGGCATATTGCTTTAGCTGCTCCTGTAGCCCATATTTGGTTTTTGAGAAGCATTCCTTCAAGAATTAGTTTGATGCTGGATATTTCTTCTCCCGCTCTAGAGAAAGTTATTTATTACAATAGCTATATTGTTACTGCGGTTGATGAAGAAGCTAAAGCTAAAGCTCTAGAAAATCTAGAAAAAGAATTTAAGAATAAAATTAAAAATTGGCCCAAAGATAAAAGAAAAGAATTAGAATCTTCATATTATAAAGCGAAGAATGAATTAGAAATATTAAGACCCAAAATGGTTTTATCAGAAATTGATTATTTGCGATTATCTAAAGAATATGCTCATATTTTTAGCGCAGCCACTGGCAGCGAACCGGTTAAAAAACTGTTAGAAGAACTTGATCTTAAAAAATTGGCTCAGGAATTAGAAGAAACTATTACAAAATCTAAACGCCATACTCAATTAGATAAAAAGATTTTAGCTCGTCTCAGATTGGTGAGATCGATGATAAAATCAGGTATTCGTCCGGAATGGATGTTTTTAACCGTCTTGCCTGTTTTGCCTCCTGAGTTGAGGCCAATGGTGCAATTAGATGGTGGCCGTTTTGCCTCTTCTGATTTAAACGATTTATATCGTCGTGTTATTAATCGTAATAATCGTTTGAAAAAATTGTTAGAATTAAAAGCGCCCGAAGTTATTATTAAAAATGAAAAACGCATGCTACAAGAAGCAGTGGATGCTTTGATTGATAATTCTATTAGAAAAACTTCCGGAACAGCGCCGATGCATGCGGCTCAGCACCGACCTTTGCGTTCTTTGGCAGATATTTTGCAGGGAAAACAAGGCCGTTTTCGTCAAAATCTTTTAGGTAAAAGAGTTGATTATTCTGGTAGATCAGTAATTGTGATTGGCCCTGATTTGCATATTCATGAATGCGGTATTCCTAAAAAGATGGCTTTGGAATTATTTAAACCATTTGTTATTGGCGAATTAATGAAACGCGAGATTGTTTTTAATCCTCGGGCGGCTAATCGTTTAATTGAAGAAGGCCCAGATATTGTTTGGGAAATTTTGGAAACCGTCGTTAAAGGAAAATATGTCTTATTGAATCGAGCGCCAACTCTGCATCGTTTAAGCGTAGAAGCTTTCCAGCCACGTTTAACCGAAGGTTTAGCGATTCAAATTCCAGCTTTAGTTTGTCAACCCTTTAATGCTGATTTTGATGGTGATCAAATGGCAGTGCATTTACCTTTAACTGAAGAAGCACAACGAGAAGCGCAAAATAGAATGTTAGCCAGTCTGGGGTTACTGAAACCAGCTGATGGCGACCCAGTAATGTTGCCTCGTAAAGATATGATTTTAGGTATTTATTGGTTAACCATGGACGTGGCGATGGAGCGAGAGGAAAAAGACTATAAAATATTTGCTAATAATAAAGAAGTGTTTTTAGCTTTAGAGAATAAAAAAGTTACTTTTCAAGAAAAAATTAAATTACGCCTAGAAAAAGATTCGAATGATGGAGAAAAGAAAGGAGAAATTATTATTACCACTCCCGGAAGAGTTATTTTCAACAATGTTTTACCAGAAGATTTTCCTTATATTAATAAGCAATTAGCCGCTCGCGATCTTAAAAAAATCACCCGCGACATAATTTATTTTTATAAAGATTTCAATCGCTGTTCTGATATTCTTGATGCTATCAAAGAATTAGGTTTTTATTACGCTACTGTATCTGGTATAACCTGGGGTTTAACTGAATTACGTGTTCCAGAAGAAAAACCATATATTTTGGAAAACACGCAACGTAAAATTGACGAAATTAATTCCCAGTATCAAGAAGGATTATTAACCGCTGCTGAAAGAAAGGCTTTAGCCGAGGAACAATGGCGGCATGCTGTTTCCCAAATTACGGATTTAATTCCCAAGACTTTATCCGTTATTGATTCGGCGGCAATTATTTTTAATTCAGGTTCCGGTGGCGATTGGGGAGTCGCGACGCAAATTATGGGCATGAAAGGTTTAGTCGTGAATCCGGCCGGGAAAATTATTGATTTGCCAATTATTCATTCTCATCAGGAAGGATTTAATGTGTTGGAATATTTTGCTGCGTCTCACGGAGGTAGAAAAGGTTTAGCTGATACTGCTTTAAAGACATCTTTTGCTGGTTATTTAACGAGACGTTTAGTAGATGTAAGTCAAGAGGTAATTGTACGAGAGGAAGATTGCCATACTCAAAATGGTTTAGTAATTAATAAAAAAGAAGTTACAGAGATGGGAGAAAAATTTGAAGATAAAATTCGTGGCCGCTATTTATTAAAAGATGCTATTTCTAAAAAAGGAACAGTTATTCTTAAAGCTAATGAATTAATTGATGAAAAATTATCTCAAGAGATTAATGATAATTGTGATGAAGTAGTGGTTCGCTCTCCTCTAACTTGCGAAACTCCTTATGGTGTTTGTCAAAAATGCTATGGTTTGGATTTAGGTTGGCTAAAACCCATTGATTTAGGAGAAGCAATCGGTATTATTGCAGCTCAGTCTATTGGTGAACCTGGGACGCAATTAACTTTAAGAACTTTTCATACTGGTGGCGTTGCTCAGGCAGTTGATATTACTCAAGGTTTACCTCGTGTAGAAGAGTTAGTAGAAGCTCGTATTCCTAAAGGAGAAGCGCCTCTTAGTGATGTCGAAGGAGAGATTATTGATATTGAAAAAACAGCTCACCATAAAGTTATTCATATCAAACCACTTCTTCCTAAGGAAGAAAAGAAAAAATCCAAAAAGACAAAAAATAGTGATGTTGTTGAATATATTATTCCAGAAATTGCTACTTTGTGGGTGAAAACCGGAGATAAAGTGAAAAGAGGGGATCAACTTTGCGAAGGAAATTTAAATCTTAAAAAGATTCTTAAAATTTTAGGGAAAGAAGCCTGCCAAAATTATATCTTAAAAGAAATTAAGAAAGTGTATAATCTAGCCGGAGAAAAAATTAATGATAAACATTTAGAGGTAATTATTAGGCAAATGTTTTCTCGTGTAAAAATTATTGATCCTGGTGAAAGCGATTTTTTGACAGGGGAGATTATAGAAAAAGAAGTTTTTAATCAAAAGGTAGCCGAAATGAAATCTCAAAAGAAAAAACCACCTCGGGCCGAAGAAACTGTTTTAGGAATTAAAAACGTGGCTTTAACTTCTTCTAGCGTTTTAGCCCCTGCTTCTTTCCAGGAAACAACCCGTGTTTTAGTGAAAGCTGCTTTAGAAGGCCGCCAGGATTATTTACGTGGTTTGAAAGAAAATGTTATTATTGGCCGCTTAATCCCGGCTGGTACTGGTTTTCGTAAAATTGTTACTAATTAATGACTAAAACACAAGTATTGAAAGCACTTAAAAATATTATTGATCCTGAAATAGGTATTGATATTGTTAATTTGGGGCTAATCTATAGCATTGATATCAATAAGAAAAATAACTCTATTAAAGTGCTTATGACTTTAACCAGCCCTTTATGCCCTTTTAATAACTATTTATTAGATCAAGTAAAACAAGAACTTCTAAAATTAAAATTCAAAAAAATTGATATTGAATTAACTTTTAATCCGCTTTGGACTCCTCAGCGTCTAAAGGTAAAAAAGAAAAAATAATTCAGCTTTTGTAAAAACCGATTTGTTTATGCTATACTTTTTAATAGTTAACTTTATAATAGTTTAAATTTTATGCCCTTTTCTCGTTTTACCAATAAAGCTCAAGTAGCGCTAGAACGTGCTCAACAAATGGCTTGGGAAAGACATCAGGGAGAAATGCGAGCCCTCCATCTTTTATATACCTTAATTGATGAAGAGACTTCAGCGGTTCGCGATATTTTAAACAGCTCTTTTAATATTGATATTGAGACTTTTTTGAAAGAAGTAATGGAGGAAATTATTAAGCTGCCACGAATTTTTGTTGCTGGCGAAGGCATGGGACAAATGTATTTGTCGCCAGAGATGATTCAGATTATTGAATTAGCAAGTCGTAAATCCAGCGAAGATAAAAATGATTTTGTGTCCCCAGAATATCTGTTTTACGGTATTTTAGCTGGTAAAAATTCTGCCCAAGATATTCTTTCTAAATATAACATTAAAAAAGAAGAATTTCTCAAAGCAGTGGCTGAATATAATCAAGGAGAAAAAATTACTGATGAATTTCAGGAACCTGGTGGCAAATTAATTGAAAAATATAGTCAGGATTTGGTGGAATTAGCCAAACAAAATAAACTAGACCCTGTAATTGGTCGCGAAGAAGAACTGCGAAGAGTAATGCAGATTTTATCGCGTCGTACAAAAAATAATCCCATTTTAATTGGTGAAGCTGGTGTAGGGAAGACCGCTATTGTTGAAGGTTTAGCGCAACGCATTAGTAAAAACGATGTGCCTGAAATTTTGAAAGATAAACGAATTCTATCTTTAGATATTGGAGCTTTAATTGCTGGCACTAGATTTCGAGGAGAATTTGAAGAACGTTTAAAAAAGGTTTTAAAAGAAATTCAGAAAGCAGGAAATGTCATCACCTTTATTGATGAAATTCATACTTTGGTAGGAGCCGGGGCAGCCGAAGGAGCCATTGATGCGTCTAACTTATTAAAACCCGCTTTAGCCCGTGGGGAATTAAGAGTAATTGGCGCTACTACTTATAAAGATTATCGGGAATATATTGAAAAAGATCCAGCTTTTGAGCGTCGTTTCCAACCCATTATTGTAGAAGAACCATCTCCAGAAGAAGCAATTAATATTTTACGTGGGCTTAAAGAAAAATACGAAGCTCATCATGGGTTAAAAATATCTGATGAAGCAATTGTTACGGCAGTAAAATTATCCAGCCGCTATATTACTTCTCGTTTTTTGCCCGATAAGGCCATTGATTTAATTGATGAAGCTGCTTCTGCTTTAAGTTTAGATATCGGCAGCACGCCTTTTTCTATCGTGGAATTAGAAAAGAAAATCAAAAATTTGGAATTAGAAAAAGAAGCTCTAAAGAAAGAAAAGCATAAAACCACTGCTAACAATTTAAAAACTTTAGAAGCGGAACTTAAAAAATTAAAACAGAAATATAACAATATTTTCGCCGTTTGGAAGAAAGAAAAAGATATTTTTAATGATATTGGTCAAATTAAAAAAGAAATTGAAGATTTAAAAAGAGAAATGCAGGAAGAGGAACGACAAGGTAATTTGGAAAAAATGGCCGAAATTCTTTATGGCCGTCTACCGCAATTAACTAAAGAATTAAAAAATAAAGAAAAGATTCTTGATAAAATAGAGCCGAAAAATAGATTTCTTAAAGAAGAAGTAACAAGCGAGGATATCGCGCGAGTAGTGTCACGCTGGACAGGTATTCCTGTAACCGAAATGCTTGAAGATGAGAGCAAAAAATTATCTCGCATTGAAGAGGTTTTGAGCCGTCGCGTGGTAGGCCAAATCGAAGCCATTAAAGCTATTAGCCGCGCTATTAGAAGAGCTCGGGCGGGAATTTCAGAAGAGGATCGACCTAGTGGTTCTTTTATGTTTTTAGGGCCTACTGGTGTTGGTAAAACTGAATTGGCTCGCGCTTTAGCTGAGTTTATGTTTTCTGATGAAAAGGCAATGATTAGAATTGATATGTCGGAATATATGGAAAAACATACTGTCAGCCGTTTAATTGGTTCGCCACCAGGCTATGTTGGCTATGAAGAAGGAGGACAATTAACAGAAATAGTTAAACATCGTCCCTATAGTTTAATTTTATTTGATGAAATCGAGAAAGCTCATCCTGAGGTTTTTAATATTCTTCTCCAGATATTAGATAATGGTCGTTTAACTGATGGTAAAGGGAGAACAGTGAATTTCAAAAACACCATTATTATTATGACTTCTAATTTAGGTGGCGAGTATATTCGAGAAATGGCTAGTTTAGGATTTGATTATAAACAAGACAATGAAGCTAAAAATCAGCAGGCGAATTTAAAAGAGAAAATAATGGAGGCTTTAAGAGATCATTTTCGCCCTGAATTTTTGAATCGTATTGATTAAATTATTATTTTTAATCCTTTAACTCATAAAGATATTGAACAAATAGTAAATCTTCAGTTGGAAAAAGTTATTAATCGTCTCTTGGAAAAAGATATTCGATTAGAAATATCTCCCGAAGCTAAACGGTATCTAGCGCAAAAAGGATATGACCCTAATTATGGTGCACGTCCTTTAAAACGTCTCATTGAAAGAGAAATTCTTGATTCTTTAGCTGAGAAAATTATTAATAATGAGGTTAAGGGAAAACAAAAAGTTTCTGTGATTGTGAAGAACAATAAGTTAGAATTGAAGATTGCTCATGCTTAAAATTCATCATTTGAGCGCTACTATTAAAAATTTTTTTCATTCTTTAAATATCCCACAATTAAAGAGCATCATTTTTTATGGCCTCTATATTATCATGAGTGTTCTTTTTATTTTTGTATTTCCTTCAATTTGGAAGGGCATGATTGCTAGTTTTGTTATTGTGCTATTTTGGAAAATAGTTGTTGGTCTTTCCTGGCTTAATTTCTGCTATTTATTGCTCGGTTACCTCGAAATCGCTACCGTGGCCTATTGGTTTAAACCATTATGGCTAGCAGTACTTTTTGTTTTATTATTAGTATTATTTTTTAAAAAAATAATTACTGATAACAAAAAATCCAGCCTCTTTTTAAGTTATTTTATCGCTACCGGCTGGATTTTATTATCTTATGGATTATATTTTTATCGTAACCAACCTTTCTTTTTGAGTTTTATTGTTTATTTTTTGGGATTATTATTAATTTCTTTTTTGAACTTTTTGAATTTAGATAAAGAAATATCAATTAATTATTTAATTTATTTATTAATTAACCTAGAAGCTTATTGTTTATTTGCCTTATTATCATTAAACGGATTGCAATTTGGCACCCTAATTTTATTTCTGCAGTATTTTCTTTTAACCTTTACTTAGTAAGTATTTCTTTTTCTAATCGTTCTTTCATCAAAGAAAATTTATCAATAATTAATTTTCTCTCTTCGGGAGAGAATTTTTTTAATACTATATCTTCAGCTTTTTTCCGCATTTTAGTTTGAGGCTGGATCCCGATTCTTAGACGATAAAAATTTTGACCAGATAAATTTTTAATCAAAGAATCAACTCCTTTGTGTCCAGCTGAACCGTGATTAAAACTTAGTTTGAATTTTCCTATTGGAATATCATTATCATCATGAATAACGATAATGTGTTTTAAGGTTACAGGAAAATATTTGGTTAATTTATTAATAATTTTTCCTGCCTCATTCATAAATGTTAAAGGCAGAACTAAAATAATATTTTGTCCTAATATTTTGCCTTGGCTTAATTCACAGAAATATTTTTTTTCTCTTCGCCACGCAGAAAATTGTTCTTGCTGTTGCAGCCATTTAACAAATTCCTGGCCAATATTATGGCGAGTTTTTTGATATTTCAAGCCAGGATTCCCGAGGCCGATGATAAGATAAGAAGGAACCATAACTTTAGTTATTTAAAGAGTCGGTAATAAATTGTTTTATGCCTTCATATTGCTCAAAACCAGAACGAGGTAGAAGAACATAAACACTGGTAGTAGCATTCTCGTAAATACCCGGCACTGATGAACTAATGAGTAAATTATTTGGCGGACGATTAGTGACGCTTAAGTATTTAATTTGGTTATTTTTAATATTTTTAATAGCATTAAATAATTCCCAGAGAGTATTAAAATCCAAATTAGTAATATAATGAGAGCTTATAGATTCGTAAAGTTTCAGCCAGGACATTAAATTCCAGACATTTGATAATTGGATAATTTTGTCACGCAAGGCAGCAATAACAAGATGTTGGTTGTTCATGCGATAAAAATCTCCTTCGGGTGCATAACGAGTACGAACAAATTTTACCGCTGTTGCCCCATCTAAATAATGCCAACCAGGAGTTAAATCGAACATCTCCGAAGGATTATGAGGGTTAACTAAATTAGGGTCAATCATTTCTTTGGTGAGATAAATATTAATACCGCCAAGAGCATCAACTAATTTACTAAAACCAACAAGATCAAAAACAATAACATAATTTATTTTTAAACCAGTTATTTCTTCAATTTTTTCTTGCACTAAATTATAGGATTTAGCTTTAGTGAAATCTGATTTATTATTATTGTTAAATAAATAAAGGGCGTTTAATTTCATTTCTTGCTGTGAATGAGGAGCCCTAATCCATAAATCTCGGGGGAGAGAAATGAAAGCTATTTGTTTTTTATTCAAATTTATATTCGCGATAATTATGGTATCCGTTAATAAAGCGCCGCGAGAACCATTACCCGCCACTCCTAAAACAAGAATATTAATTACTTCTGGCCGAGATGATGTTTTTTGTAAATCGAAAGTATTAGATAGACTGATACCTAATTCATTAGGGTGATTTACGCCCCAATATAATAAAATTACGAGGCCGGTAATAAGGACTCCTAAACTGATAAAGATTAAATGTTTACGTTTAGTCACTACCTTTAATTTAGCAAGAAATTTGATTTTCGGCAATTTTTATGGTATGCTTTTTTAACTTTTATTGATATTTTTTATGTGGAAGAAAATTCTATGGGAAAATTTAGAGATGGTTCTTATTGCTTTATTGATTGTTTTGCCAGTCAGGTATTTTTTAATTCAACCTTTTATTGTCCACGGAAGCAGTATGGAGCCTAATTTTTTCACCCAAGATTATCTCATTATTGATGAGCTTTCTTATCGCTTTCGTCCTCCTCAAAGATACGAAGTTGTTGTTTTGAAAGCCCCTAATCACCCTAATCAATACTATATTAAAAGAATTATTGGTTTGCCTAATGAAACAGTAGAAATTCATAATGGCGAGGTCTCTATTATCGATACTTCGGGTAAAAAAATTACCCTCCAAGAAAACTTTTTAGCCCCAAATACTGTTACTTCAGGTAATTTAACTATCGCCCTTAATTCTCAGCAATACTTTGCTTTAGGTGATAATCGTGTGGCGTCTTATGATTCTCGCAATTGGGGTCCCTTTACCAAAGATCTAATTATTGGCCGAGTGTGGCTACGGCTCTGGCCTTTTAATCGTTTAGCCATTTTTAATGTGCCCCATAATGCTTATGCGCAGTAAAAACACACAAAACAATTTGCCCCGTGTTAACAAACGACGCCTATTACAAACTCCTCGTGGGATGAAGGATATTTTACCCGAGGATTTTCTTTATTATGATTATTTACTGCAAACCGCAAAAAAAACCTTAGAATTTTATAATTTTAGAAGGTGCGAGCCGCCAATTTTAGAAAAAGCTGATTTATATAATAAAGGTATTGGCAGTAATACTGATATTGTAGAAAAAGAAATGTACACTTTAAAAACCAAAGAAGAAGGTGAGTTTTTAGCCTTACGTCCCGAATATACTGCTGGCATTGTGAGGGCTTATGTAGAAAATGGAATGTTCAATTGGCCGCAACCCGTGAAATTATATTCCTTTGGCCCTGTTTTTCGTCATGAAAAACCCCAAGCCGGCCGCTATCGTCAATTTTATCAATTAAATATTGAATCCTTGGGTGATAGTTCCCCGGCCTTAGATGCAGAAATTATTTTAGCCGCAAAAGTTTTTTTAGAAAACTTAGGATTTAATCATAACGAATTAGAAATAAGTATTAATAGTATTGGTTGCCACAAATGTCGCCCTATTTATATTCGGGCATTAACTAAATACTATCAACAACATTTAAAAGATATTTGCACTGATTGTAAAAAAAGATTAAAAACGAATCCGCTGCGTATTTTAGATTGTAAAAATGCTAAATGTAAAAATGTCAAAGAAAAAGCGCCTAACTTTTTAGATTTTTTATGCGATGATTGCCGTAATCATTTTAAGAATGTTTTAGATATTTTAGATTCTCTTGGCATTTCTTATGTTTTAGATAAAACCTTGGTGCGAGGTTTAGATTATTATACGCGCACTGTTTTTGAAATTAAAAAGAAAGATAAAGCTGGTGATTTAGCCTTAGCCGGTGGCGGACGTTATGATTATTTAGTGAAATTATTAGGAGGATTAGACCGGCCAGCTGTAGGAGTGGCTTTTGGGGTGGAAAGAATCGTCGACGAATTAAAATTAATGAAAAAGAAATTAGAATATCCCAAGCCAAAAGTTTTTTTGATCCAGATTGGTGATGCTGCTAAAAAACAAGCTTTTATTCTTTTGGAAAAATTGCGCAAAGCTAATATTTCAGTAGAATCTAATTTAGAAAAAGATAATATTAAATCGCAAATTAAAAATGCTGATCGTGTAGGCGCTCTTTACTCCTTAATCCTTGGACAACAAGAGGTACTAGATGGTATGATAATAATAAAGGATATGGTGTCTGGGCTACAGGAGACTATTCCTTTTGACCGTATTATTGACGAACTGAAAAAACATCTTAAAGAAACTATTTAAAACTCATTTATTTTTATGGCGATAACAATTAAAAGAAGAAAGGGAGAAAATATTACTACTTTTTTAAACCGGGCTTCCAAAATCATTAATCGAAGCGGAGTTTTGCTGGAAGCTCGCCGTAAAAAATTTAAACTTCCTAAACCTAATAAGCGAAGCATTAAATTATCAGCCCTCCATCGTCTTAGGGTAAAACAAGAAATTGAAGAGAAAAAAAGAAAAGGGCTTATTTAGGCATGACTAAATATCCTGAAATTTTAATTTATAATTTGTCTTCTCAGAAAATGCCCGTCAAGTTTTTCAAGGAAACAATACAACGAATTTTTAGCATTTTTAAAAAAAAGTATCCAGCCATTTCTTTAATTATCTTGCCTGAAAAAGAAATGAAGGCACTTAATTATTATTGGCGCCACAAAAATAAGTCGACAACTATTTTGACATTTAAGGAGGGGGACATTTTTCTTTGCCCATCAGTAATTATTAAACAGGCTAAGAAAAGAAAAATATCACTTGAGGCCTTCTATAAATTATTATTAGTTCACGGTGTTTTGCATTTATTTGGCTATACGCATGATAAGCTTAAAGATGCTAAGAAAATGGAACTTCTCGAATCAAAAATTTTACAATCTTTAGTTTAAAATTAAAAATTTGTTTAACATGTCCTCTTATATATTAGCATTAGATTTAGGAAGTTCTAAGATAAAGGTTTTGGTAGCTCAAATTACCGGTCCTGATACTTGGCAAATTGTTTTTCCAGCAATGCGCAAATCACAAGGGATTAAACAAGGGATGATTGATAATTTAGAATTAGTTATAGCGGATTTGGATAATTTGATTAACGAAATGGAGGGCGCCAATAAAAATTTTATTTTTAAACAAGCTACTGTTGGTATTAACGGACCTCATTTAGAAACCAGAATTTCTAAAGGAGTTTCAGTTATTAGTCGGGCTGACGGAGAAATATCCGAAGATGATAAAGACCGGGCGCTGAAAGCAGCGCAAGCTTGTGTTTTGCCGGCTAATTTATTTTTAGCCCAAACAGTTGTGCAGAATTATACTATTGATGGCATCACTAAAGTAAAAGATCCTATTGGTTTAAAGGGTTTAAGATTAGAAGTGGAATGTTTATTAATTAATGCTTTTAGCCCTATTATTAGAAATATTAATCGTTTAGGCGAGTCATTGGGTTTGAATTTCCGCCGTGTAATTTTGCCCTATGCTGCAGCAGAAATAGCTTTAAGCCGCCAGGATAAAGAATTAGGAGCTGCTGCTTTAGACCTGGGTGCGGGCACTACTAGCCTTTGTGTTTACGAAGACAATGAATTGATCGATTTAAAAGTTTTCGGTGTTGGAGGGAATAATATTACTAATGATATTGCTGTTGGTTTAACTACCTCGATTGATATTGCCGAGAAGATTAAAATAAGCGAAGGTTTTGCTTTACCTAAAAAAGTTCCTAAGGGAGCCCAAATTGACCTAAACCAATATTTTGAAGAGCCTTTAGAAGACAATAAAATTAGCAAACGTTTCGTTGCTGAAATTATAGAAGCTCGCTTAAGTGAAATTTTTGAAATGGTTGGTAGCCGCCTTAAGGAATTAAATCGTTTTGGCAAATTGCCGGGCGGTATTGTTTTATTTGGCGGTGGGGCACAAATGCCTTTTATTACCGAATTGGCTAAAGAAAAATTTAAATTACCTGTTCGCATAGCCAAACCGGAAATTGACTGGTATAAAGAAGTGCACGATCCTTCTTTTATTCCTGTCTTGGGATTAATTGACGTTACTTTTAAGGAAAAATTAGAAAACACTAATTTAAGAGGAGAAAGTGTTTTTAATAAGTTGGCTAATTTTATGGAACGCCATTTTTCACTTTAATTTAAAATTTTATGCCTCATAAAAAAAATACTCGTCGCAAAAAACATCATCCCCAAATCATAAAAATTAAACCAGAGGTATCTTCTCCTCATGCAGCTCAAAAAATTCGTTTGAAAGTTATTGGCGTTGGTGGCGCCGGAGGTAATGTTGTTTCCAGACTATTTGATAAAAGAATTGAAGGAATTGAATTGGTTTCGATTAATACTGATTGGCAGGGATTAAAACATTCCAAAGCTGATATTAAAATTCAGATTGGAAAAAATTCTTGTCGCGGCTTGGGTGCGGGTATGGATCCTTTAAGGGGGAGAGAAGCAGCCGAAGAAGCTGTGGATGAGATTGCTAAAGTGGTTCAAAATACTGATTTGATTTTTATTGCTGCTGGTTTAGGAGGGGGCACTGGTTCTGGCGCCAGCCCCGTGATTGCCAATTTAGCACGACAAGCTGGTGCTTTAACTATTGCTGTGGTCACTAAACCTTTTTCTTTTGAAGGAGAAAAAAGATTAGAAATTGCTGATGAGGCTTGGCAAAAACTTTTTGCTGAGGTCGATGCGATTGTGACGATTCCTAATGACCGCGTGTTTAATATTATTGATGAAAAAACACCAATTTTAGAAGCTTTTTATCGCATTGATGAAGTTTTACGTGAAGGAGTTAAAGGAATTTCTGACCTCATTACTTTCCCTGGTCTTATTAATTTAGATTTTGCTAATATCAGGACCATTATGTCTAATGCTGGCTCCAGTCTTTTGGGATTAGGTAAAGCTAAAGGCGCTGATCGGGCAAAAATAGCTGCCCAAAGAGCTGTTTCCTCGCCTTTATTAGATATTTCTATTGAAGGCGCTACGAAAGTTTTATTTAATGTCAGCGGAGGAAAAGATATGTCTTTAGTAGAAATTAATAACGCTGCTCGCGTGATCACCGAATCTATTAGTAAAAGTTCCCAGGTCATTTTTGGCACTAGTTTTGATAAGGAATTAAATAAAGGAGAAATTAAAGTCACTGTTATTGCTGGCGGCTTTGAAACAGAAATAAAAGAAGTAGGTTATCCTTTACCGTTGGGAGTCAAAATTCCTATTGCTGACGAAAATGAGTCATCAGAGGATGAAAATGTTAAAAAAATAATTGAAGAGAACAAAGAATTAGAGATTCCGACTTTCTTGAGAAAAAAGAAAAAATAAATTAATTTTTAATCTTTAAAAATATTATCATGGTTAAAAAAATAGTTAATCATATTGTTGAAGTTGTTAAAAGAGATGGTAAAATAGTGCCTTTTGATAAAAAGAAAATCGAAGAAGCTATTTACAAAGCTTTAACAGCTACTGGAGAAGGGGGTAAAAAAGTTTCCCAAGAAATTACTAAAAAAACTATTACTTTATTGAATCGCCGTTTCAAAAAAGGCGAGGCCGTTAATGTTGAACAAATTCAAGATATTATTGAAGAGGTTTTAATTTTAGAAAATCTTACTGAAACCGCGAAAGCCTATATTCTTTATCGGGAACAGAGGCGTCAAATGCGCGAGGCCCAAATTGCTACTGAGGAAGGCGTTAGTTTAGTAGATGATTATTTAAATGGTCAAGATTGGCAGATTAAAGAAAATAGCAATATGGCTTTTTCTTTGCAGGGATTAAATCATTATATTGCTTCTTATGTGGCAAAGAAATATTGGCTAAATCGTATTTATCCTCCTGAAGTGAGACGAGCTAACGAAGAAGGTGATTTCCATCTTCATAATTTAGATACTATTGGTGCTTATTGCATGGGTTGGGATCTGGAAGATTTATTAATGAGGGGATTCGGTGGTGTCTTTGGCAAAATTCAATCTAAGCCGCCGAAACATTTTCGTGCTGCCTTAGGTCAAATAGTTAATTTTTTCTATACTTTGCAAGGCGAATCCGCTGGCGCTCAAGCTTTATCTAATTTTGATACTTTATTAGCGCCTTTTATTCGTTATGATAATTTAAATTATTTAGAAGTAAAGCAGGCATTGCAAGAATTTTTATTTAACATGAATGTACCAACACGAGTTGGCTTCCAAACACCCTTTACTAATATCACTTTAGATTTAAAAGTGCCTCAGTATTTGAGAAATAATCCTGTTATTATTGGAGGTTCTCCCCAAAAAGAAACTTATACTGATTTCCAAAGAGAAATAGATGTTTTTAATCAAGCGTTAACTGAGGTTTATACAGAAGGTGATGCTACTGGTCGCGTGTTTACTTTTCCTATTCCAACCATTAATATCACCAAAGATTTTGATTGGGATAACCCGGCTTTAGATAGTATTTGGAAAATGACCGCCAAATATGGCATTCCTTATTTTTCCAATTTCATTAATTCCGACATGAACCCCGAAGATGCACGCTCGATGTGTTGTCGTTTGCGTTTAGACAATCGTGAATTATATAAAAGAGGTGGAGGGTTATTTGGTGCTAATCCTTTAACTGGCTCCATTGGAGTTGTTACTATTAATTTGCCTCGCATTGGTTATATTTCCAAAACAAAAAAAGAATTTTTTGAAAATTTAACACGTTTAATGGATTTGGCTAAAACTAGTTTAGAAATAAAAAGAAAGGTTTTAGAGGATTGGACCGAAAAAGGGTTGTATCCTTATTCGAAATATTATCTTCAGGCTGTCAAAAAAATGCGCGGCGCCTATTGGGGTAATCATTTTTCTACTATTGGTTTAATTGGAATGAATGAAGCTTTGCTTAATTTTTTAGGAGTTAGTATTGCCGATAAAAAAGGATTAGATTTTACCCAAGAAGTATTAGATTTTATGAGAGAAAAAATGGTAGTTTATCAAGAAGAAACAGGTAATTTATATAATTTAGAAGCTACTCCGGCAGAAGGCACATCTTACCGTTTAGCACTCAAGGACAAAAAGAAATATCCCGATATTATTACTGCTGGTGAAAAAGAACCATATTATACTAATTCCACGCAATTACCAGTTAATTATACTGACGATATATTTGAGGCTTTGAAATTACAAGATCCGCTTCAAATAAAATATACTGGTGGCACTGTTTTCCATGCTTTTTTAGGTGAGGCAATTTCTGACCAAAAGTCTGTAAAGAATTTAATTAAAATAGTTTTTGAAAAATTCAGATTGCCTTACTTTACTTTAACACCAACTTTTTCTATCTGCCCTGTTCATGGTTATATTTCGGGGGAACATTTCACTTGCCCCAAATGTACCATTGAACAACCATGTGAAGTTTATTCACGAGTTGTTGGTTATCTCCGTCCAGTGCAACAATGGCATTTTGGTAAGCAAGAGGAATTCCGCCAAAGAAAAACTTTTAAAGTTTAAAATGATTTTTGGTGGTCTGCAAAAAACAACCTTAGTAGATTATCCCGGCAAAGTGGCGGCGACTGTTTTTACTGTAGGTTGTAACTTTTATTGTCCTTATTGTCATAATCCAGAATTAGTTTTACCGGAACTTATTCAAAAACACCCTCAAATTTCCGAAGAAGAGGTGATAAATTTTTTAACCAAAAGAAAAGGTTTATTAGAAGGATTATGTATTACTGGCGGCGAACCAACTTTACACTCTGATTTAATTTCATTTTTGGAAAAAGTGAAGTCTTTAGACTATTTTATTAAACTGGACAGTAATGGTTCTCAGCCAAAAGTTTTGAAAGAAATCATAGAAAAGAAGTTAGTGGATTATTTAGCTATGGATATCAAAACTTCCTTAGAGAAGTATCATTTAGTTACTTTGAATCAAGTACCTAAAGAAAATATTCAAGAATCCATCTCTTTAATTAAAAATAGTGGCTTTGATTATGAATTTCGCACGACTGTAGCTCCGGAAATTGTTACCGAAGAAGATATTTGGTCAATCGTGGATTTGATCAAACCAGCTCGGGCTTATTTTCTCCAAACTTTTAAAGGAATTAAAACTTTGGATCCAAGATTTGCCACTCTTTCCGGTCTTCCAGAAGAAAAATTAAAACAAATTATTACTCAAATAAAACCATTCTTTAAAGAGTGTGGGCTTAGATAAAATACGCATCTTAAAAATCCTCCGCTTTGGTGGGGTGGTTTTTTTGTTGCTCGTAATTATCATGAGGTTGCATTATACTTCTTCTAAGATCATTGTTTCTAATAATCAACTATACGCTTCATTTTTTCCAAAATATTTTATTAATTTTTTCCTTTGGTTAAAGCAAAAAATAAATTTTGCTTTAGGCCGTGTTTTACCCGAGCCGCAATTAAGTTTAATCAAAAGTTTGTTGTTTGGTGGCAAAGACAATTTGCCTCGAGATTTAAAAGACAAAATTCGTCGGGTTGGCTTATCCCATTTAGTAGCTGTTTCTGGGTTGCATTTAACCATTGTTTCCCAAATTATTACTACTATTTTAAATGCTTGTTTAATTAGTGGGTTTTTAAATTTTTTTATCAGCTGTTGTTTTATTTTTGGTTTTGTTGTGATGGCTGATTTTTCGAGCTCCATCATTCGCGCCAGTATTATGGCTTTTCTTCTTTTATTGAGCCAATTGTTCCATCGTCAATACCGGTCTTCTTATGCCCTAATTTTCGCTATTTTAATTATGGCAGCGATCAATCCTCAAATTATTAAGAACGATTTAGGTTTTCAATTATCGGTTTTGGCGACTTTGGGCATTATCTATATTTTCCCTTTATTCAAAAAGAAACGCGCTTTAAATGTTTGGCAAGAATCATTTTTCTTAAGCCTTTCTGCTTTGATTTTTGTTTTACCTTGGATAATATATAAAACGCAAATGCTTTCCTGGATAACGCCTTTAAGTAATATTTTGGTTGTGCCAATAATACCTTATATTATGATTTTGTGTTTTTTAGTAGTTTTTTCGGGATTTATTTTCCCTATTTCATTTTTTTTAGGTTTTTGTTTAAATTTAGTTTTAACTTATGTTCTCAAAGTGATTGTTATTTTATCTCGCTGGCCACGAGTAGAAATTTTTATTCCTCAATTTTCATGGCTTTGCGTTGTTATTTATTATTCTTTATTAATGTATTTTATTTACTATCATTATAAAAAATATGAAAACTGAGAAACTATTATTTTTAATATTTATAATTTTAATTTTGACCAATTGTTTTACTTGGGGAATTATTTCTAAGGCGTTGCATATTAAAAATCAAGTTAGTTTTTTAAATGTGGGCCAAGGTGATGCAGAATTAATCCAGACTTTAGCCGGTAATATTTTAATTGATACTGGCCCCAATGCCCAAGTTTTATTTGAGTTAGGGAAAATATTGCCTTTTTACGATAAAACAATTGATTTAGTTATTCTTTCGCACCCTAATAAGGACCATTTTAATGGTTTGTTTTATTTATTGGATAAATATAAGATCAGGGCTGTTATGTTGAATAATTATACTTATCCCGCTTCCACTTTTCAAAAATTAATACAAGAATTACAAAAAAGAAACATTCTTCTTATTAAGGGAATGGCTAATGTCAGGGTTAATAATTTTAATAATAATGAGCAAGATAAATTATTTATTGTTTATCCGCCTCCCGAGTTATTTTTTAATAATAGCCCTAATCAATCTTGTTTAGTGGCTGCTTTATTTTTGGGTAATAATCAATTTTTGTTTCCTGGCGATATTAGCATCAGCCAAGAAAAACAATTACTGCCGTGGTTAAAGAACTTAACATCTTCTTTTCGAATCTTGAAAGTGGCTCATCATGGTTCGAATACTGCTTCTTCTGAAAATTTTTTAAATGTTTTTCATCCCCAAATAAGCATTATTGAAGTGGGGGAGAATAGCTATGGTCAACCTCACCCTGATATTTTAACAAGATTAAAAAATATCAGTGCTCAGGTTTTGAGAACCGATATTAATGGCACTATTCAATTTTTGCTGGAAAATAATGCTTTAAAGATGAAAACAGACAATTTCACCTCTAATTTGCCTTAGTCTTATTTTTATAGTACAATATTACTATCTATTTTGACTTTTGAATTTTAAATTTATTTATATCTATGCCTCGTCTTTGGATTAAAGATACTTTAACTTTCCTTAATCAAGAAATTACATTAAAAGGTTGGGTTGATTCTCGGCGCGACAATGGGAAAATTATTTTTATTGATTTGCGAGACAAGACAGGATTAATACAATTAGTTTTTTCTCCCGATAAACCAGAGATATATGAATTAGCCAATCGTTTACGTTCCGAGTGGGTAATTGAAGTCACCGGCAAGATTTCGAATCGGCCCGCGGGAATGGAGAATCCCAAATTAGCCACCGGCACCATTGAATTGGAGGTTGCTTCTTTAAAAGTTTTAGCCGAAGCACAAACTCCTCCTTTTGATTTATCTACTGATGGTAAAGAAATTAGTGAAGATTTGCGTTTGCAATATCGCTATTTGGATTTAAGACGCAGCCGCATGAAGAAAAATTTAATTCATCGCCATCATTTTATTAAATTTATTCGTGATTATTTGACTAATAAAGATTTTATAGAAATCGAAACTCCGAATTTAACTAAATCTACTCCCGAAGGAGCCAGAGATTATGTAGTACCTGCTCGTTTATCTCCGGGTAAATTTTATGCTTTGCCACAAAGCCCGCAACAGTATAAACAATTATTAATGGTAGCGGGGGTAGAGAGATATTTTCAAATAGCTCGTTGTTTTCGTGATGAAGATACCCGTGGCGACCGTCAGCCAGAATTTACTCAATTAGATTTGGAAATGGATTTTCCGCAGCAAGAAGATATTTTGTCGCTAATCGAGGATCTGTTTAAACAATTAATTGAAAAATTATACCCGGATAAAAGAATTTCGGTTTTCCCTTTCCCGCGTTTAAGTTATCAAGAAGTAATGGAAAAATATCACACTGATAAGCCCGATCTAAGAAAAAATAAAAATGACCCGCAAGAATTAGCTTTTGCTTTTATCGTTGATTTTCCTTTATTTGAATGGAAAGAAGAAGAAAAACGTTTTGATGCTGTTCATCATCCCTTTACACGGCCGCAGTTTGAAGAAGGGGAAACAATAGCACAATTAATTAGCCGCTTGAAGCAAGATCCCTCTAAACCCTTAGCTCAGCAATATGATTTTGTTTTAAATGGCTATGAAATTGGCGGCGGTTCCTTAAGAATTCACGAGCCAGAATTATTAGAAGCAATTTTTGAGATTATGGGTCACAGTAAAGAGGCCATAAAACAAAAATTCGGCCATTTACTCGAAGCCTTTAGTTACGGCGTGCCGCCTCATGGTGGTATTGCTTTAGGCCTCGACCGTATTTTAATGCTTTTAGAAAACGAACCTTCGATTCGGGAAGTTATTGCTTTTCCCAAAACTGGTGATGGTCGCGATTTAATGATGAACGCCCCTTCAGAAATTGATGAGAAGCAATTAAAAGAACTTCATTTGAAAACATTTTAAAAATTAAAAATTTTTTAGATATGGATTTTAAAAAAGAAAAAACCCTGGTTTTAATTAAACCCGATGGTATTCAAAGAGGTTTGATTGGTGAAATTATTCATCGTTATGAGCGAACCGGTTTAAAATTAATTGGTTTAAAATTAGTATTGCCAACCGAAGAATTGGTCGAGCATCATTATTTAGTTGACCCTGATTGGAAAATAAAAAGTGGACAAAAATCAATTGATGCTTATCTGGCCAAAGGTTTAACACCGCCTTCATCAGAACCCGAAAAAATGGGCGAATTAATTTTAGAAAAATTAAAAAAATATTTAACCTCGGGACCGGTAATTGCCATGGTTTGGCAAGGTATGAATGCGGTTGGTGTTATTCGCAAAATTACTGGGGCGACGGAACCTTTAACTTCTGACGTCGGAACTATTCGCGGCGATTTAACCATTGATTCTTATGAAATTGCCGATGTTGATCGTCGTTCGGTGAGAAATTTAATTCATGCCTCATCATCAATTATTGACGCTGAAAAAGAAATTAATTTATGGTTTAAGCCCGAAGAATTAATTAACTACCGTTTAGTAGGAGAATCAATTCTTTACGATGTGAATTTAGATGGAATTTTAGAGTAATTTGTAAAAATCGTATTTTATTGTTATAATACTTCTGGGTCACTAGGAGAAAACGATTCAGGTCAAGTTGATACTTAAGGGAATCCAAATCCTTTATCCCTTGGGGTAAAGGCGAGGATACCCACTTGGTTTCAAGCTGAATTCGATCTTCTGGTGGCCCTCTTTGTTCTTAAAGATAACTAGAAAAATTATGGCTAAAGTCTGTGCTATCTGTGGCAAACAGTATAATACCGCAACTACTCGCGTTAAAACGCGTTCTGCTTATAATCCCACAAGCCGTCACCGCCAGAAGGCTAATTTACAATGGTACCGCTTAGCTAATGGCAAAAGAATCAAAGTTTGTACTTCTTGCCTTAAAAAATTAAGTCGCAATAAATAATGAAGGTAGAAGTTAATAAAAATAAATGTTTGGGCTGTGGAATGTGCGTTAATATGTGTCCCGAAGTTTTTGAATTTAAAAATGGGAAGTCTAGTGTTAAAAAAAATGCTCCCATTGAGAAAAATAAAGATTGTATCAATCAAGCAATTTCTCTTTGCCCCGCCCAAGCGATTAAAATAGAAAAGTAATAACGGGCCGTGGCGCAGTGGTAGCGCGCACCTTTGGGGTGGGTGAGGTCGTGGGTTCAAGTCCCACCGGCCCGACACTCTATTTTTATGAATTTAGTAATTAATACCCAAGGATTTTCTGATTTTATTAATATTACTGATTTGGTTAAGCAGGCAATTAAAAGAAAAAACATTTTGAATGGTTTAGTTTTTTTATTTGTAAAAGGCACTACTGCTGGATTAGCTTTAATTGAAGATGAAAAGGGTCATTTAGAAGATTTAAAAGAAGTTTTAGAACAAATTGCGCCTAGCGATAAAAACTATCAGCACCATCATAATGGTTATGACCATAATGGCGCCGCTCATATCAAAGCTGCTTTTTTGAAACAAGATTTAGTAATTCCTTTAACTAATGGTGACCTAGAATTAGGCTCTTGGCAGAATATTTTTTTAATTGATGTTGATGATAAGCCGCGTCAACGGGAAATAGTTGTTCAAATAATTTCTTTATAATTTTTTCACCAGATAAGTACCGTTGAGACGATAGCCCAATTTACGATAATAATCTCTTACCCCAATGCCGCTAATCACGGCGATTTTTTTATAAGGAGTTTCTTTTTTAACTATTTTTTCAGCAAATATCATTAATTTTTTTCCTAAACCGCGATGTTGGACATTAGTTTTTTGATTCTTGTTAAGTGGTGCTAAAATGCCATAACTATGAAGTTCTCTGACTAACACGCTTCCTGTCAATTCTTTAATGCTCCATTGAGCAGTTATTCTTAATCTTAAGAAAGATAAGACCTTATCATTCTTGGTATCTTCGTAAGAAAGAAAAATTTCTTTACCTTCCGAGGCTTCATAATCACGTCTGATTAATTTTATTTTTGTGAAATCAATAGGAGTATCATGAGGTTCACGACAGCGCAAACAACGACAATGTTTATTTTGTTGAGCCATTTTTTCTAACAATAACTGTCTTAAATTAGAAGTTTTATTTCCCGCAACGATATCAAAAGCAGGAATATCACGAATAACTCTAACAATTCTCACGTAGGGTGGAATTTTAGTTTTAATTCTAATTAATAAATTAATTAGCTCTTTATCAGAATAGGGTTGATATTCACCAGTTAGATATTTTTGATAGAGCGGTGCTTCTTTTAAAACAACACAGGGATAGATTTTTAATTGATCCGGTTGAAAATTTGCGTTAGAAAATAGTTCTTCAAACATGGCTTCGTCTTTTTTTATAGTAGAACCAGGTAGATTTAACATCATGTGATAAGTAATTTTAAAGCCACTATTTTTTAATAATTTTGTTGCTTGAATAATGTCGGCTACGGTATTGCCTCGATTATTAATTTTTAAGATTTGGTCATCAATAGCCTGGATTCCTAGCTCGACTCGGGTTACTCCTAATTGCCTTAATCGTCCAATCTCTTTGGGATTGATATAATCAGGCCTGGTTTCGATAGTGAGACCAATAATGCGGTTTAATGATCTTTCATTGAGATGCTGAGCTTCTTTTAATGATTTGCTAGTAATACCATTGGCAGCATCAAAAGCTCGTTTTATAAAATAAGTTTGATAGTTTTTGGGATAAAAAGACCAAGTGCCCCCTAAAATAATTAATTCAATTTTATCAGTATTATGCCCATTTAATTGAAGCATTTTGATTCGACTGGCCATTTGGTCAAAAGGGTCAAATTTTGTCGCCAAAGCGCGCATACAGGCTGGTTCGTCAGGCAAATAGCTTTTGGGCATACTAGGAATATTAGGACAATATAAACAATTACCTGGGCAAGGATAGGGTTTGGTAATAAGAGTTACGGCAGTGATGCCGGAAGCCGAGCGAATACTAACTTTTTTTAATAATTCTTCTAATTTTGGCGAGGATCTAATTTGTTGTTTTTTAACTAATTTTTGATAGACTTGTAATAAATAATAAAAAGGAATAAAAGAAAGATGGTATGTTTGCAAAACTTTTCTTTCAATATCCAAAAGTTGCTCTTTGGAATCGGGTTTTAAGTTGGCTATTTCTTTGATAATAGCTGTACTAGCTTGTTTTAAAATTTTATCTGTTGCCATTATATTTTACTTATTGTATGATATAAAATACAAAAATATTATGACCTTAGAAAGAGCGCAAGAAATTATTACTCAAACCGCTTTGTCTTATGATAAGATAGCTGCTCATTTTAGTCAAACACGCCAAAATCTTTGGACCGAATTTCAAGAATTTTTACCTTATTTAAAGGATAATTTTAAAGTTTTGGATTTTGGTTGTGGCAATGGTCGTTTTGGCAAAATCATTCAAGAAAAAAATATTCATTACTATGGCGTGGATATCTCTGCTAATTTATTAGCAATCGCTCAGAAAAATGTTCCTCAAGGAAATTTTACTTTACTTGCCCCTGATTTAAAATTACCATTTCCTAATAATTATTTTGATTTAATTGTTTGCTTGGCTGCTTTTCATCATATTCCTTCAAAGATATTACGCCAACAAATACTGCAAGAATTCTATCAATTACTTCAACCTCACGGCATCTTAATTATTAGCGTTTGGGATTTTTACCACGGGAGCAATAAAAAATATCTTTTAAAAAGTTATTTTTTTTGGTTAAAATCTTTTCTTTTCCACAAAGGCCAAGATTGGGATAGGGGAGATGTTTTAGTGCCTTGGAAAAATGCTGCTGGATTAATTCAAACACAACGCTATTTTCATATTTTTTCCTTAAAAGAATTAAAAAGTCTTATTTTGCAAAATAATTTTCTTATTAAAGTAGCTAAAAGAGTTCCCCATGGTCGTTATTACAACAATTTAATAATTATTGCTCAAAAATAAATTTTATGATTACTTACGATGATTTTAAAAAATTAGATTTACGGGTGGCTCAAATTTTAACCGCCGTAAGAATGGAAAATTCAGATAAATTAATTAAATTACAAATTGATTTAGGTGGCGAAACGCGCCAAATTATTGCGGGGATTGGTAAGTTCTATGCCCCTGAAGAATTAATTAATAAAAAAATCATTGTCGTTTCTAACTTGGAACCGCGGCATTTAATGGGCGAAGAAAGCCAAGGAATGCTTTTAGCTGCCTCTAACGACGAGACTATTTCTTTATTAATACCTGATCAAGATATTGAGCCTGGGGCTATTGTCAAATAAACAAAAAAATACGATAATTAATCTGAAGTTCAATTTGTAAATACATGGGTGCCAGTTTAGTGTCTTTATTTCATTTTAATCCCGCCACTCTTAAGTTATTAATCAGCAACCTTCAATTGACTGATATTTTTGATATTTTATTTACTGCTTTTTTGATTTATATTGTTTTGTGGTTCTTAAAAAGAACACGCTCGCTACCTGCTATTCTCGGTGTATTCATTTTATTACTCATTTATAGTGTTTCTTACTGGCTTAACCTTTCTTTGACTTACAAAATTCTCCAAACTTTAATTGGCGCTTTTATTGTTATTTTAGTTGTCATTTTCCAGGATGAGATTAAACGCTTTTTCTATTTAATTGGTTCAGTTGGCTTTAAAAAACAAATGGCGCCTTTATCACCCCAAACTATCGATGAATTAGTGGAGACGCTTTTTATGATGGCCGAACGTCACACCGGCGCCTTGATTGTTATTCCGGGTCGCGAATCAATCAAGCCTTATATTACTGGCGGATTTCATGCTGATGCTGAATTTTCTAATCCTTTAATTTTATCTTTATTTGATCCTCATTCTCCGGGTCATGATGGCGCTGTTATTTTGGAAAATAATAAAGTAGAAAAGTTTGCTGTTTATTTGCCTTTGTCCAAAGAGAATACTCAATTAAAAAATTACGGTACTCGCCATCGCGCTGCTTTAGGATTAGCTGAGAGAACTGATGCTTTAGTTTTAGTAGTTTCTGAAGAGAAGGGGATCGTGTCTTTAGCTCACGATGGAAATCTAAAAACTATTAAAGATAAAGAAGAATTAATTAATATTTTAAGACAATTTTTACATAATTTATTTCGCGAAAAAACTTCCCCTTCGATTGTTGCTTTTTTGCGAAGCTTTAAAGCGAATATTATTTTTATTATTTTAGCTTTGATTATTTCTGCTACTATCTGGGCAATTATTAGTTATCCCAATTTAGGCATTATTCAAAAGAATTTTATTGCGCCGATCGAATTTACTAATATAAAAAGCGATATGGCGGTAGAAGAAGTAAAGCCTTTGGAAGTAATTGCGACTTTTTCTGGCCGCAGCCAAGATTTTAAATTACTTGACCCAGGACAATTAAAGGTTACTATTGATCTTACTGAAATGAATAAAATTGGCAAATATGCCGTGTCTCTCAATAAAAACAACCTTAAATATCCTTCCTCTTTGTCTTTAGTGAGTTTAGAACCCGCTAAAATTCAATTTAAGATTTCTCCTCAGGCTAATAGTTCTCTAAACGTGGGAACAACTACTACTAAATAAAAATGGAAAAAATTACTGAATTAGAATCCTCGGAACAAAAATCCCCAAACCAAGATTTGGAACTGTTTTATCAATTTGCTGAGGAAAATAAAGATTTTGTTTTTGAGCGCAAGGAATTTGAAAGTATTGAGTCTCTTTTAGACCAGACGCAATCTTTTTTTGAAGACGTAGATGCAATGACCCAAGATTCATTGAAAGAAGAGATAAAATCCACTGAGGTAAAACATTTTAGCGAATCGATTTTTCCAGCGCTAAAAGAGTCCTTTAATTTAATTTTAATGAAAAATAAATTAAGTTCTTTAAGTTCTGAAGTTTTACCAGAAGATATCGCGAACGCCGACGCTGATATTACTTTTTTAGCCCAGGTTTTAGAAAAATTAGTCAACGGCAAATTAACTGCTATCAATAATGAAAAAAATAAACCTAAATTATATCCCGATTACTTTGAATTATATTTTCAAGATAATAAAGACGCTGATAACGAAAATTTTATTTGTTTGAAAATCAAACCATTTTATCATCAATCACCTTACGAAGAGGCTACTATCAATATTAAATCTTCTCAAAAAGATATTTCTATTAGATTTGATCGTTCTCATTACGGCTTGGGTATTGATATTTCTTCTGAAGCTATTGATAAAACGACTGCTCGGGCAGATAAATTATTAAAAGGCCCATTTTTTAATAATCAATACTCGCAATTAACTAATCTTTTAAAAAGAAAAAGTCCTGAAACTCACCATCTTTACCCTTCTGAAGAAATGAAAACCAAAGACGCAGAAAAATTAGAAATTTTGGATAAGGTTTTTGCTAAATATTCTTTAAAATTTTTACATAAGATAATGGAGGAACAGTTATTATTTGATAAATATGCGGATCAGTTGTATACTAAGCCGGAGGTTATAAAAGAAATCCTTAATTAATATGAAAAAATTGTTGTGCTATTTAAACGGCAAATATTTGCCCTTTACTCAAGTGGGGGTCAACCCCTTGGATATTGGTTTTTCCCGTGGTTATGCCTTGTTAGAGGTCATGCGCACTTATAATGGCCAAGTTTTTAATTTTAAAGACCACTATAGGCGTCTCGCTTCCGGCGCTAAGATTTTAAAATTAAAAATTCCTTTACGAAGTTCAATGATGGAACAGGTTATTTACCGTTTAATGAAAAAAAATCAGTTAAAAGAAGCTAAGATTAAAGTTATTTTAAGTGGAGGCATGGGAAAAGAAGATTTAGCCATCGGACCCAAACCCACTTTTTTTATTTATGTTGGTCCTTTGCATCTCTATCCCCAAAAATGGTATCAAACTGGTGTTAAATTAATTAGTATCAATTACCAAAGACAAAATCCTCAATTAAAATTATCCAATTACGTTGAAGCCATTCGTTATCATTATTTATTGAAACAACAAAAAGCAGCTGAATTATTATATGTTTATAATAATTTAGTTTATGAATGCTCCACCAGTAATATTTTTCTCTTTAAAAAGAATGTTTTAATCACGCCCAATCATGCGGTTTTGCCTGGCGTCACCAGAAAAACTGTTTTAACTTTAGCCCAGAAAAGATTTAAAACCATTATTCGTAATGTTACCTTGTCTGAATTAAAAAAAGCCGATGAGGTTTTTATTACTTCAACCACCAGAGAAATTTTACCTGTTACTCAAATTGATCGGACAAAGATAAAAAACGGCCAAGTAGGAAAAAATACCAAAATTTTAATGCAGGATTTTCAAGATTACCTTCAAAAGAAATATTTTTAGTAAAGGAATATTTTAAATAATTATTCCGTTGCCCAAACAAGTATTTCTAGAGTAAAAAACACAGAATTGTCCTGGTGTAACTGCCATTGGCGGTTTGGCAAACACAATTTTGATTTTCTTGTTTCGCGGCGGATATAAAATAGCCGCCGATAAAGGTTGGCGATAACGAATACGTGCTTGAACTTTTATTTTTTTCTGGGGAATTTTGCCGCTAATAAAATGATAAGGGGCTAAAAAGATTTCTTTTTCCAAGAGGTCTTTTTTATTTTTAGAAACCAAAAGAACATTGTTTTTGATTTCAAACCCGGTGACATAATAGGGTCCGCCGCTTAATTTTAAACCTTTTCTCTGGCCAATGGTATAAAAGTATAGACCCTGATGTTCGCCTAAAACATTGCCTTTTAAATCTTTTATCAAGCCCTTGTTAATGCCTAATTTTTGTTTAATAAATTCTGGCAAGGCCTTATTAGAAACAAAGCAGAAATTCTGGCTTTCTTTTTTCTTAGTAAAATATTTGCAACCGTATTTTTTAGCCAATTGATAAACTTCTTGTTTTTGGTAATTGCCTAAAGGCAAAATCAAATGTTTTAACTCTTTTTGGCTTAAATCACTCAAAGAATAACTTTGGTCTTTAATTTTATCTTTTCCTTTTAATAATTCATAAAGTCCAGTTTTTTTATTTAAATATATTCGGGCATAATGGCCAGTAGCTACAGAGGGGGCACGAAATTTCTTAGCGGCATCTAAAAGTAATTTGAATTTTAAATTACGGTTACAAATGACGCAAGGATTAGGCGTATGATATTTTTTTAATTCTTTGACAAAATAATTCACTACTGCTTTTTGAAATTCTTTTTGAGCATCAATTACAAAATAGGGGATATTAAGTTTTCGACAGATTTCTCTGGCAATTTTTATTGATTCTGGAGTGCAGCAAACATTATCTCGGCAAGTATTATTTTTATTTTGCCACGCTGGCAATTTTAAAGTCACGCCAATGGGCTCCCAACCTTGTTTTTTCAGTAAAATTAAAGCCACGGACGAATCTATTCCACCTGACATTCCCACTACCACTTTTTTGGTGTTTGTTTGCATAAATTTCAGTATAACCCAGGTCTTTTTTTATCGCAAATTTTATTGTATAATACTATATTGATAAAAATACTTTATGGAAAATTTTGAAAAAAATATTGAGCAACCTCCTAAATGGCGATATAATAACCCAGAAAACGAAAGGCGTTATCGGGAAAATAATTTAGAATGGCTTTTTACTCAAACTTATTTACCACCCGAGAAAAGAGATTCTAGTTATGAATCAAAATTATTTTTATATTTAGAAAAAATAGCTGAACGCAAACGACAAATGTTTGATGATCTTGATACTACTGACGCTGAGTTAATTATCCAAAAATATTATACCCAAGGTGATTTAAACAAAGAAGAAGTGAAAATAAAAAAGATTTTAGATTTAGGCTGCGGCCCTGGTTTTTTTATTGATGACATTTTATCTCGCAATAACGAGGTTTATGGCTTAGATGACCAAATTAATATTCGGGATTTATCTGAAAAATTGCACTCCCATATTAAACAAGGAGATTTTACCAAAGAAATTCCTTTTAACGAATCTTTTGATTTAATTCTTTTTAGTTCTTCTATTGAGCATACGGTTTTAGATGGCAAAAAAGAAGAAGCGAAAGAGGCAATAAGATTAGCCTTAAAAAAATTATCTCCTAATGGCGAAATTAAAATTTTCCCCATCAGGAATTATGCTGATGTTTTTGAGCCGGATAATTTAAAGTACGAAAACGAAAACAGGCAAGAATATACCCTTACTGACATTAAAAATATAAAGCAAGCTCGTTCTCTTTGGGATGAAATATTACAAGAGCTAAAAGAAGAAGGGATAATTGATTATGAAATTAAGCCGATTGATTTTGATGTCCATACCATAAGTTATGAATATTATCTCGTGGAATTATTAACCATTAAACATCCACCTAAACAATTAAATAAATAAAACTATGATTAAACAAAAAATTATTCCTTTATTAGGTTTTTTACTGATTACTTTTGTCGCTGCCTTTATCGGGTCGTCATTTACTACCCCCAATATTGCTTCTTGGTATCGCACTTTGACCAAACCATCTTTTGCTCCGCCGAATTGGCTTTTTGCACCAGTTTGGACCATTCTTTTTGTTTTGATGGCTGTAGCTGCTTTTTTGGTGTATCAAAAACGAGAGCATTCTGAAGTAAAAGGTGCTCTAATTTTTTATTTTGTCCAATTGATCTTAAACTCGCTCTGGTCGATTATTTTTTTCGGTCTGCACAATCCTCAATTAGCCTTTTTTGAGATTATTGTTTTGTGGATTTTTATTCTCGTTACTCTCATTAAATTCTATAAAATTCACCGAACTGCTGGTTTGCTTTTGGTTCCTTATATCCTTTGGGTTAGTTTCGCTTCAATTTTAAATTGTGCAGTGTGGCTGCTTAATTAAATTACTATGAAAAATCCTCATAAAACCAATTTTCTTCCTTTAAGAAAACCACCTCGTTTAAGTAACGAACAGCACAAATTTGCTATCCGCAAAATTAAAAAACCCAAAAAATCTAAAAATCAAAATTAAATCCATCAAATTTATTAAATCCCGCACCTTTTTAAGATAGACTTCGTCAAAATATGCCTTTGGCGTTTATCTTAAAAAGGTGTGGGATAAAAAGGGTCGATAATAAATTACATAATTTCAAATTTATGAATAAAACAACCAAAACTATCATTATTGCCTTAATCGTCCTTGTTCTGATTGTACTTATTTACTTCCTGTTGCCTAAGAAATCAGGCACTAATCTTAAGCCAGGGGAAACTACCACCACTAATGTTGCCAATCTGGTTCCAGTAAACTGTGCCAATGATTCTAGTTGTTTATCTTCTAATTTCTTAAATTGTAAACCAACGGAATTTAAAATGGATTTTACTACTCCAGGTTCCAAGTATGTTATTACTGTTTTCGGAGAAGAGGCTGGCAAATGTCATTATAGTTTCAAAGTTTTAAATGCTGATGGGACACTTATGGCAGGGCTTGATTGTAAAGTGCCGCTGACTTCAATTTCTGGAGATACCTTTAAACATTTCTTTGGTCAAGATACTGGTTCTGCCAAAGAAACCCAGGTTCAATTAGAAGGCACTTATTGTACAGCCTTACAATCATAAATTGATTCCTAAAAGCGGCCTGCCTTTGCTGGCAGGCCGTTTTTTTAAACTCTTTCTTATTGACATTTTCTTTTAATTATGATATTATTATATAATCATTAGTTCTTTAAAAAAGCACTAAAAAAGCAATTTTCATTTTTTATATATAAAAAAAATAAAAAAAGGAGGTTAGAAATGATGGAAGACATGATAAGATATATTATTGGTATTTGTGCACTTACTGCTGGATTTCTGGTGCTAATTTCTGTTTTTGGATACATACTTATTCTAGGGAATGAGTATCAAAGAACAAATCATTTGCCCAAAATTGCATTTTGCATCGCGATATTGCTTATGGTAATTCTTGTTATTCAAACTTTTCTAATAGGGGTATCAGTCGGAAACGGAACTTCTAAATCAATATTATCTGTATATTGGTTAGCAGTTATTCTAAATTTCATAGCAATTGTTCTAAATTTTAGATCAGCATTTGCTTATAAATAACCGTTTGCCATTTTTGACCCGCCCATGCATTGAGGCGGGTTTTTTTATTATTAAACTCCTTATTGAAAATCCTCTAAAACAGTGGTAAAATAGAGAGTGAAAACGGTGGGGATAAATTTAACCTCAAATTTATGAGAATAAAAGATATTCCCCAAATAAGAAAGATGATTTTGTTATAAAAAGGAGTTTATTGGTTTTATATAAGATTAAGATTTTAAAACCCCACCATGACGGGGTTTTTATATAATAAGCAAGGACAGGATAGATGAAGCCATATAAAAATATATATGAGCGAAATCAATATTTTTAAAAAGATTAACAGAAACGCTTTTAATGAAAAATTAATTCATCGTTATTTATTTGAACGATATTATTTTGGTGATTCACAACAAAGACAGAAATTATTACCAGATAGATTACGGAACTATCAAATCAATCTTATAGTTCCCGAAGGTACAAAAACAGAAGAACGATATCGAGTTGATTTAGAAATTTTCTTTAAGAACATGCAGAACAGTGTGCCAGTAGAAGTAAAATGGCAGATTAGTAATTTTAAAAAAGATAATCAGAAAAATTATATTAAACAAAAACAGGGATTTGTTGTAGTTTTAGGCAAAACTGATAAAAAATATTTTGAGAATATAGATGTAGTTATAATAGATCATGAAGATTTTTCGGATTGGATTGCAGAAAATATTTCTCGTTTATCTAGAGAGTCATTAATTTATCGAGCTTCGAGCGTAAGCGATGCATCCAAGAGTCAATATTGGGTAGTTTTTCTAAAAGGTGGGCCCAAAGGATCAGCGGTAAAAAATTTTGACCGCATGTTAAAAAGCCAACCTCTCCATCCATTTTGGGCCTTTAGGCAACATCCAAAGGCATTGCCACATATATTAGATATGCAGAAAGGCGATACTATTATTTTTCTATTTGCTAGTACGCTTAAGGGTGGAATGGCTCATTCGAAAAACCCTAAAACGTCGATAAAAATACATAGATTTTATATTTGTGAAATTGTAGAGCCTTATTATATGGTTTTGGATGATAATCGAGGTTTATTTTTTGAAGATCAAATAAAAAAGCCCTCTATAGGAGATCGTAGATGGCCTCATTTTATAGATTTTACTATTAAACGACCATATGAAGGGCCTAAAGAGTTATTATTTGGACCCCAAGGTAAATTTAGTGAATCCTTTGCTAATTCTTTTAATCATGGCGGGGGAACACCGTATCCTTTGTCTCGCTCACAATATGAATTATTAAAAGATAAGTTGATAAAGTTATCTAAAGAAATTGAATAATGAATAATAAACATAAGAAAGTTGTAATTTTTGATATGGATGGTGTAATAGCAGAGGAAGATTCTAGTTGGATTACTATACACAAATATTTCGGAGTTGATAATAGTAAATCATTTAAAGATTATCTTGATGGTAAGATAGATTATAGTGAATTTATGCGAAGAGATATATCTCTTTGGCCGAAAATGAATATAAAAACAATAGAAAATATATTTCAAAATACAAAAATAATTGAAGGCGCCAAACAAGTAGTTACAGAATGCAAGAAGAAGGGGTATATTACTGCTTTAGTCAGCGCAGGCCTAGATGTTTTAGCCAATAAAATTAATAAAGAATTAGAATTCGATTACGTATTTGCTAATGGTTTAACAATCGATCAAAATGGTAATTTATTAGGCACAGGAATATGTCGTGTCGAATTATTACGAAAAGATAAAGTATTAACAAATTTATCAAAACAATTAGAAATTCCTTTATCTCAATTTGTTGCCATTGGTGACAGTAAATATGACATAGCAATGCTTGAAATTGTTGGCCTATCAATAGCTTTTAATCCAAAAGATGAAGAAATTAAACGAGTTGTGGATATAATTATAGAAAATAACGATATTAATAAAATTCTAAATTACCTTTTAAATTAATTAACCCATCACTACCAAATTTTGGTGTGAGGGCAAGAAAATAAAATTTAGATTAGAAATTCTAGAATAATATTATGAGTATTTTGTTGTTATTTTTAGGTATAATAATTGGTTTTTTGTTTTGGAAAATTTTTGCAGGAAAATATGAAGGCGATAGATTAGAAAGATCACTTCGTTTTTTAATAAAGAATTACTATATCCATCTCCATCATTGGTTGTGGTCCGTTATACTTTTAGTGATTTTATTTTCACTCCATATAAAAATTCCGTTTTTATACGGGATTCTTATTGGTTCGATTATACAAGGATTAACCTATAAAGATTGGTATGTCATTGTTTATCATAAAGATAGATAATGATATGGATAATAATTATCAAGGCGTGATTTTGTGCTATAATAAAAACGTAAGAAAAACACGGACAAAGCTTGAGTTTAAAAACTCTAGCGGGTAGCCAATCCCGGTGGGTAGCGTGTGTGTTTTTCTTACAATTAATGAAAAATTCATTGAAAGATAAGATTAATTAACCCATCACTACCAAAATTTGGTGTGAGGGTAAAACAATAAAAAGGGTCGCTAAAATTCAAAATTAAAAGCCCTTATTAAGGGCTTTTTAAGCAGGACAGAAACCTTGACTTTTATTTTAAAATATGTTATATTCATCATATCCTGTAATGGGGTATTTTTAGTAACTTGAAAACAATAGAAAGAATTTTCTATATAATCTAAATTTCATTAAAAGAAAGGAGGTAGGAGAAATGAATATTGTTTGGTTTCCTGTAAGGAAAACTTATATCAGAGTACCCGAAGAAAATACATGGATGACCTTTTATATGGATGAAGAGAGTTTTAAGAACTGGAAATTTTTCCAAGACATTAGTAAACAATTGCGTGACTTAGGATTTCGCCTTATTTTGATTTCAATGAAAGGACTTGCCTTTCCTAAACTTAGATATACCAGAGAGGAATTGCTGGGTAAAAAAGAAATACGAGCTTTTGTAAAAATGATCAAAAAAATGAAAGAAAAAGAACAGGAGGTAAAATATGAATGATGAAGAACTTGAGAAGCTAGAAAAAGAAATAAATGATTCAATTGAACAAACATCCGGACAAAGACCATCAATGGGAACGGTTGAATGCGTTCTGAGGAAAAAGGATTTACATACATTCTATTGCGAAGGATGTTACTCGCAATTATCTTGTAAAAAAAGAGTGGCAATATATTATATTCTGTCGCATCCAAAAAGTAATTTTTTTAAAACAAATGGCATTGTGGGATATTTACAAAGGAGTGAAAAATTTACTTCAATAACAGAAATACGTTATATTCTTGTCAATCCAAAAAGTCAGACATTTGAGGCAGAGAGTATTGAGGAATATTTAAAAAAGAGCGACAGGATTAATTCAGCAATAAAAAAAGTGCTAGTCGCAAGGAATATAGAAGAAATAGAAAAGATAGAGCATGAATATTGAGTTACGAGTCTATCGAATTTATCGGGAGGATTAAAGTCCTCCCTTTTTTATTAAATTTAAATAAGGTTTGAATCTGTGATATAATAGGATTACAAGAAAAACATTATTGTGGGTAGCGTGTGGTGTTTTTCTTATGCTAATTCGTGAAATTAATTACCCCCTCACTACCAAAATTTGGTGTGAGGGCAAAACAATAAAAAAGGTCGTAAATTAAAAAATTAAATTAATTAAAAGGAAAATTATTAGTGGCCTATGAAAATTTATTCAATTATTATTACCATTGTAGCTGTCATTGCTTTGGCTTTTGGAGGATATCTCTATTGGCATGAAGGAGAATTGAGAAATAGTTATAGCGCTTGTCAGACAGAGAGAGATACGATAGCCAAAGATAAGGCGGAAACAAGCAATAAATTAAATCTTGCTTATGAGCAGTTAGATAGAATTAATCGCACCGCCACAGCTTTAAATTACGCTCTTAATTCTTTTATGTTTGCTGGGGACATTAAAGCCCAGTCCATTGGTTCCCAGGAAGCAAAAAAGGTTGAAGAAGCTTTAAGTCAGTTAAGTAATAGAGATGAAAGAATAATGGCTGAAGGCCATTGGAATGATTTTAAGTCCACTCGTTTATTTAATCCGCTTTTTGGACTTTTGAGAGGTCTCGCTGATAGCATAAATCAAGATGTCAGCTCGCGACCATAAATTTTTATTTTCGTACAGTTCATTGGTTTCTAATGACATGCAAAAATTCAAAAATTACTAAGAAAAAAGATAGAGAAATTTCAGGAGCAATTTGGAAGCCTTTTAATAATGCGACATATCATTTATTAACATACCAAAGCGATAAAAGTCTTTTCAGAAAAATACAGAAAATATTAAAAAATAATTAAGGAAAGTTCCTTTATGAAATTACGAATTTTAAAGCTGGAATTAATAGGAATAATATTTATTACTATTTTGGGTAGTTTATTGCATTTTACTTTTGAATGGTCAAATAAAAATCTTTTAGTAGGAACATTTTCAGCTGTTAATGAAAGCACTTGGGAGCATTTAAAATTAGCGGTAATTCCAGCTATTATTTGGATGTTAATTGAAATGAAGCTATTAAAAGATAGGCCAGAAAATTTCTTTTTTGCCAAAACAAAAGGTATTTATT
>JAAZNP010000021.1 GCA_012798235.1 Parcubacteria group bacterium | reverse complement strand
CACTAAAAAATTACTGCCAAAGTCATTAGTTCTCAAAATCACCGGAAAATTTGGCCTGGATTTATAAAATACCAGGAAATCTAAAATTAAAGATAAAAATATCAAAACAAATACGAGCAATCGTATTAGTTTATTCTCTTTAAGCCCAAACATAAGATACTCTATTAATTATGTCTTCCTTCTTGAGATTCCTTTTTTTTAGCTAAAATCATTCGAATCCTCGCCATCTCCTGTTCAATAATAGCAAGACTATTATTTAATATTTCAATGGTTCCTGGTTCGAATTCGCTTTTTTCTTCGACAAGTTTTTGTTTTTTCTCTTCTAAATCTTTTAATTTCTCTTCATAGTCCTCATTTTCTACTAAGGTTTTTTCGTAGTTTGCCATATATTTATGTTTTTAAAAATTTATTTTTAAAACTTTATTTAAGTTTACTCTTTTTATTTGATTTTGTCAATTTGAATGTATTTTTTAATTATCTCTTTCATCTATATAAATTATAAATTTAAAAATTTTGAAGTGCCGCTTATCGGATTTGAACCGATGTTCCAGCGCTGAGAACGCTGTGTCCTAACCGGGCTAGACGAAAGCGGCATTAAAACAATTTATCTTATCAAAAATCATCGATTTTAACAATTAATTAAGTAGGACACGAAAACTCTAAATATTCTTTGGCTTTTTCTGGTTCTTGCATAATGGCAAGGCTCACTTCTTCCATATGAATTCCCCGGGAACCTTTAACCAAAATAAAATCCCCTTCTCTAATAATTTCTTTAGCTTATTGACCAGCTTCTTTACTGCTCTCAAACGAATAAATATTTTCTTGCGGAAAACCTAATTTCAAACATTCACTAACTACCATTTTCATTTTGGGCCCAACAGTAATTAAAATATCAGCATTTTCTTTAATTAAAGGCGCCATTAATCGATGTGCCCCTTCGCTATACTTTCCTAATTCCCGCATATCACCCAAGACTAAAATCCGACGTTTTACAGGATAAATTTTTTCTTCTTTGAGACCAGAAACTAAATCCTGATATAAATCTAAACTAGCTCTTAAGGCATCAGGATTAGAATTATAACTATCTTCCAGAATCCAAGTATTTTTAATACCCTTAATCAAATGCGTACGGGCTTTCAGCAGTTTATATTCGCTTAAACTTTCAACAAGATGCACCAAATTTAAATTCAAAGCCAAGCCAACAGCCACCCCACTAGCTAAAGCATAAGCCTGCGCTTTACCAAAAACACCATTAATTTTAAAAGGCACATAACTACCCTGATATTCAAAACGTAATTTCATGCCTGTTTGAGACAAATTTTCATTAAGAATCAGGGAGTAATCAGAAATTTTGACAGTACTGTTATTATCGAAGCCATAGGTTATTACTCTAGCTTTTGTTTGCTCGCGACTACTCAAACATAAAGGATTATCATAATTTAAAACAGCTGTGCCTGAAGATGGTAACAAAACAATTAATTGTTGGATTTCTTCTTGAAGCGACTCTTTATTAGGATAAAATTCTACGTGTACGGGTGTTTCGCTAATCCAAGACAAAACACCAATTTGAGGATGGCATAATTTGCTAAGATAAGTAATTAATCCTGGTTGGTCTTCTGACATTTCTAAAACCCAGATCTGGGGATAATTTTTATTTTTGAAAATAACTAAAAATAAAGTTTTAATAATATTCACCAACCAAAGAAAAATATTATTTTTGGCATCATAACCATTAATAATTGTTAAAGGCAGGCCAATTTCAGTATTTAAATTAGAAATAGAGCGGGCTACTTTAAAATCATTCTTCAGGGCATAGTAAATAGCCTCTTTGGTTGAAGATTTACCAGTAGAACCAGCTACTGCAATAATTAAAGGCCGATAACGCCAAAGAGTTAATTTAGCTAACACCCATAATAAATATTTAAGTATTTTGCGTTTCATTTTTCGTCAGGCGGAATATTAAAATAGTTTATCAAAAATTGCTCCATTTGTTTAAAGGCAATAGTGACCGTATGGCTGGCCGAATCAGAAGTTGCCAAAGGTCGGTCCATTTTTACCAAAATTAAATATTGAGGGTCTGACGCTGGAAAATAACCAATATAAGTGTGAATCATATCTTCAGAATAACCTTTACCTTTGGGAATAAAAGCCGTGCCCGTTTTACCCCCGGTGGAATATCCTTTAATTTTAGTATTAATACCAAAACCATTCAAAACAACGCTCACTAGCATATTGGATAAAGTTTCAGCAGTTTTTTCAGAAAGCACTCTTTCGGGTTCAGGCACAGTTACTGGCGTAATAACATTATTACTGTCTCTGATAGCTGCTACCAGATAAGGAGTAACCATTAATCCTTTATTAGAAATAGCTGAATAAGCTTTTAAAAGTTCCAGTGGCGTAATAGCAATTCCTAAACCATAAGAAGCAGTGGATAAATAGGCTAAATTAACTTTTGGATATTCTAAATTACTTAAATCGCCAGCTATTTCATTAGGCAAATCAATGCCAGTAACTTTATCTAAGCCAAATTTTTTAAAATATTGACGCAATCTTTCTGCTCCTAATTTTTGCCCCACAAAAATAGCGCCGGTATTTATGGAACGTTCCAGTACTCTCGTCATAGTAATATTTTTCCCATAAACTTCATTGTTGTAATTAATTAATTTTCTCCCATCCGGTAGCAGATAATATCCTTTATCATCATAAGTAGTATCCGGTGTCACTAATCCTAAATCCAATGCTGCTGCCATAGTTAAAGATTTAACAATAGAACCGGGCTCGTAACGATCTTCCGCAGCATAATTTCTAAAAACAGAATAATTGGTTACTTTATTAAATTCATTAAGATTAAAAGTGGGATAATTAGCTAAGGCTAAAATTTTTCCAGTTTTAGCTTCCATAACAATTAAACTTCCTTTAGTAGCATCTCTTTTTTCTATTAGTTCTTTAAGTATTTCCTCGGCTGAAAATTGAATATTTTTATCCAAAGTAGTAATCAAATCAGCGCCTTCTTTAGCTGATTCTTCGTGTGAAAATACAGAACGCACCAAACGACCAAAAGCATCGCGCACTCCAGTGAATACTCCGGAACGTCCTGAAAGAATATCGTCATAATATAATTCTAAACCATAACGGCCTTTAATTTGGCCATCATCAGCTTCTGCCACAAAACCAATAGTTTGACTAGCCAAACTATTAAAAGGATAGAAACGATAATTTTCTGATTTTAAATAAACGCCCTTTAGTTTTAATTCTTGAATCTGATTAATAATATTCTCATCATCAATTCTTTTTTTGATTTCTTCATAAGGATCATTGGGTTTATTAACATGGCTCGCAACTTCATCCACTGTTAAAGAAAGCAATTGTGATAATTTATTAATAACAACTTCTGGCTCTTCAATTTCTTTGGGCACAACATAAACCGTATAGTATTTTTTATTAATAGCTAAAGGATATTCGTTACCATTTTTATCTTGAAAATAAATTTTCCCTCTTTCTGATTTTACGATCGCTGTCGTTTCATGTATCGCTTCAGCTTCTTTGATAAAATCATCGTGCTGCCTAATCTGTAAATCAAATAAACGACCTACTAAGATAATAAAAATTGCCACAAAAATAAGTCTTATGGCAATAATGCTAAAATTATGACGGGCAAAATGACGGCGACGAAACATTATTTCAAATTAAAATTATCAACCCGAGCCAAATTAGCCGCGCTTAAATCTAAATAACTGATATTACCTACTTTAGTAAACCCATTGGCTTGGGCCCATTCTAGTATTTTTTGGTCGGACATGGCAGCAATTGCTTCTTCTTGCAAAATACTAATCTTATCTTCTTTATCTTTAATTTCTTTTTTTAAACTAGAAATCTGATAATCTAATGAGATATTAGAACTAAAAATAATTAACCACGCGGCAATAAACAAAACAATTAAAGCGCCACTCAAGAAAATGGTTTTGGCGTGGCCAAAATAATCTGTAAATTCATGAACATAATATCTTAAACTATTGTGATAATGACGCGGATAAATGCGCGAAGAATTTAATATAATAGTTCGAGTTTGAGAAGAATATTCGTGAATAATAGTCATATTTTTAAAGCGGCGCGTAATTTAGCCGATCGCGACCTCAAATTTGCCTCTTTTTCCTCTTTTTGAGGGGTGACCGGCTTTTTTGTTAAAATTTTTAAAATATTTTGTTCTTTATATTTTCGAAATAAATTTTTAACGATGCGGTCCTCAAGAGAATGAAAAGAAATAACAACGATTCTGCCCTGGGGAGACACTATTTTTATCGCTTCTTCCAACCCTAAACTTAAATTTTCTAATTCATTATTCACTGCGATCCTTAAAGCCTGGAAAGTTCTCGTAGCAAAATGAATCCGATGGTGTTCATAATTAGGCGGTAAAACTCTTTTTAAGATATTTACTAATTGCAAAGTGCTAATAATTCTTTCTTTTTTTCTTGCTTCCTTAATTGCCAGAGCGATTCTTTTAGCATATCTTTCTTCGCCATACTCTTTAATAATTTTTTCGATATCCTCACTCGGCCACAAATTAACAATTTCTGCAGCTGTGACATTATTATTAATATCGAATCTCATATCTAATGGTTCATCTTTCAAGTAAGAAAATCCCCTACCCGAGTCATCTAAATGCCACGAACACATACCAAGGTCAAAAAGAATTCCGTTAATTGGAGAAAAATTATTAGCTGTAACAATTTTCCCCAAATTAATATAAGAATCATTTGCTAGCAGTAATCTCGGTATTTTTTTCTCTTTCAGGCGTTGATACAAAACCGAATCTGTTTCAATGCCTAAAACCTTTCCCTGAGGTTTATTATGTTCTAGAATTGCTAAACTATGACCGCCTTCACCGCAAGTCGCATCAATAAAATTTTCATTAGGCTGAGGATCAAGATAGTTTATAACTTCATTTAAAAGAACTGGAAGGTGCATGATAATAAAGTCAAAATTCAAAAGTCAAAAGTCAAAATTTATATTCCTAAATCGCCTAATTTTTCAGCAATGTCTCCGGATTCTTTTTCGGTTTTATTCTTATAATTTTCCCATTCTTTTTCGTCCCAAATTTCTAAACGATTATAAACGCCAGCTAAAACAATCTTTTTATCTAAATGAGCATATTTTCTTAAATATTCAGGAATTAAAATTCTGCCTTGAGAATCTAATTCTACATCCATAGCTCCAGCTAACATTAAACGAGCAAAAGCACGAGAATTAGCCTGGCTCAATGGCAAGCTTTTAATTTTTGCTGCCATCTGTTCCCAATCATCAATAGAGAATAAAAATAAGGAATTATCTAAACCACGAGTTAAAACTCCTCCCTTGCTTAATTCTTTTCTTAGTTTCGAAGGAATAGCAATGCGGCCTTTGTTATCAATAGTGAAATGATATTCTCCAATAAACATGCCAAAATTATTAAAATTTTTAAACGAAGTGAAGAAAATTTAGACAAAGCCCTTTATCCCCAATTTTTTAATTTATCCCCACACTTATCCACATTAATCCACTTTATTCCATTTTACCCCATTGAATTATTGCCTGTCAAGTTAATAAAAACAGCCTTGCTTCTCGCAAGGCTGTTTTAAGCTTTTATTAAAGGGATTAATCAGCTCTTTATTTTCATTATTTTTCTATCCCCAACTTATCCACAAAATTATGTGCGCGTAGTTGGATCCGAACCAACGACCTTCCGCATGTGAAACGGATGCTCTAACCACTGAGCTATACGCGCCTACAAAAGCGGAGTCCCCTACCTCCCAGCAAACAGGTCTAACCTCTGAGCTATGTACTCGTGTTTTTTATTATAGCAAACCCCTCCTAAAAAGAAAACTCTGTTTTTAAACAGAGTTTTCTTTATTATTTGATTTCTACTACAGCTCCCGCTTCTTCTAGTTTCTTTTTAATATCTTCTGCTTGAGCTAAGGGTATATTTTCTTTTATTGGTTTTGGCGCACCATCAACTAAATCCTTAGCTTCTTTTAGACCTAAACCGATCAATTCCTTAACAACTTTAATTACTTGTACTTTGGCCTGACCTCCATCTTTCAAAATTACAGAAACAGAATCAGCTTTCGCGCTGCCTTCTTCACCAGCAGTACCACTACCACTAGTAGCGGCAACTACTTGCGGGGCAGCAGAAACACCAAATTTTTCTTCCAGAATTTTTACGAGATCGGCTAATTCTAACACTGTTAATTTTTCTATCTTCTCAACCAGATCTTTAAATTTTTCTGGAATTTTTATTTCTTTTTCTTCTGCCATATGTTTTATTAATTTTAAATTTTAAATTTTTAAACAATATTATTTATTTTGAAGAGCTGATAAAGCATAAATTAGCTTCATGGTATTGCCCTTCAAAACATAATTAAAATTACGAATTGGTGAGGCTAAAGAAGATACTAATCGACCCAAAAGTACTTCTCGGGATGGAATTTTAGCTAATTGAATAATTTCCTCAACTGTTAATAATTGACCATCCATTAACCCACCTAAAATTTTAAATGGCTCATTGCTTTTAGAAAATTGCCAAATTATTTTTGCGACCGCAATAGAATCTCCTAAAGCGAATTCCATTAATACCGAATCAGCGAAATTATCTTTTACTTTCATTTCCAAACCGGCCTGTTTAAATGATAAATCAATTAAAGTTTTTTTTGCCACTTTCGCTTTGGCATTAACACCTCTTAAAGATTTTCTTAAATCACTCACCTTAGAAACATTTAAACCTGATAAAGAAGTAAAATAAATTGATTTTGATTGTTTAATCAAATCCAAAAGTTCTTTTACCACTTGTTCCTTTTTTTGACGAGAAATCATAATATTTTAAATTAAAAATCTGTGGTTTCCCACAGACAAAAGAAAAATGGCTTTTCCTCGTTAGGTCTTCTGTTGTAAAAACAACTGCCTAAGGTCTTGGGAAACTATAATTAGTATAGCAAATATAATTTAAAAGTCAACCCCGCACCAATCAGAGCCAGCGGTCGGATTCGAACCGACGACCTACTGTTTACGAAACAGTTGCTCTACCAACTGAGCTACGCTGGCACCACTTTACTTGATCCCCATTTTTTTCGTGGCCACTTTCTCTGGCAGCATATAGAAAATAGAATTATCAGCATTAATTCCCCTTTCGTCAGCTAAAGATAGTATTAAAGCATGACCAATAGCCAAATGAGCTACTTGAATTTTTGAAGAAGAGGGACCTTCTGGTTTAGCATTACTTTTAATAATATAATCAGCGTTTTTGCCTAAGGGAGTATCTGGATTTTCAGTAATAGCAATAGTAATAGCTTTTTTCTTTCGGGCTAATTTCAAAGCATCATACACAAAACCAGTGCCTCCACTAGCAGAAATACCAATTACAACATCGCCTTTATTAACAATAAAATTAATATAACGAGATAAACCCGCTTCTTCTTCACAAACACCTTTAGCGAAACTAATTGGTTGCGCTTGGCTTAAATTGTTGGTGATAACTACGATGGGTAAACCAGTTTCTAATCCCTGGCCTGCTATTTCTAATGCCACTAAAGCTGAAGCACCAGCACCAGTGGTAATAATTTTATAACCCAAAGCAACCTGCTTCTTAATCACTTTTACTACCTTTTCTATTTGAGGCACTGCAATTTCGGAAGTTGCTAATATTCCTTCAGCATCTTGAGTTAAAACTCTTTTAATTTTATCACTTAAAGTTTTACAACCAGAAAAATCAATACTTACCATTAATGGCTTATTAACATCAATTACTTGCCCCACCGTGTCAATTAAGGTATATCCCTGCCAATGATATTCGGTAAATTCTAAAGTTGTTCCTGGCAAATCGCCAATTTTTAAATTCAATTTTGTCAAACGTGCAATTAAACTAGTTTTACCAGAATTAAAAACTCCTAAAATAGCAATTCTGCTTCCTTTTTTAAAATGCTTATTGATTTGGAACATAATATCTTTTAACCCGGTAGCAGAAATAATGGCTGCCGGTATCAATTTGAAACCTAATTCTTTTTCTATTTCTTTTAATTTTGCTTTTCTTGTTTTTTTAGGTAAAAGGTCAATTTTATTGGCTACAGCAAAAAAAGGCAATTTAGCTGTTTTAATAGCTTCTAAAAATACTTTCATCGTTGATATCTGAGGGTCAGACATATTAATCATTAAAATCGCTCCAGTTGGTTTGAATTGTTCAAAAGGTGTAGTTAATTTTTTAGCTACGCGATTAAAGGACATAATTTTGAATTTTAAAATTAGAGCGGGTAACGGGACTCGAACCCGTGTCTTATCCTTGTCCCCGCACCATAAGAAGGATTACTTATATTTTGAGCGGACAATGGGAATCGAACCCACACTTTAACCTTGGGAAGGTTACGTACTACCACTATACGATGTCCGCGAAATTGACATCCTTCTTGGGTGTGGGGGCTTGAGAAGGATACATAATGCCTCTATACGATACCCGCCATAATATCAATGGTGCAAAAACAAAGCTTTCAGATTATACCAAAACTTACTAATTTGAGCAATCAATGATTCAAGATGATTAGTTTGGGTCTCTGATGTTGTCGTGTTTAAATTGGGATTTTTTTCATTAATGGGCAAAACTAAAACTACATGCTCTCCTTCTTTTTTAAAACCCAACATAACTCTAACCTCTTCCTCTAAAACTTCTTGGCGAGAACCACTCTCTTTTAATCTTTCTAATTTTTCTTGCTCTTCAGTTAAGGTTTTATTTTTTAAACTTAATTCAGCTGCCTCTTGTTTTAATAAACGATAACGATTCCAATCGTTTCTAATTCTCAGGCCAAAAGCAACTAATAAAATACAAATGATTATTAAAATTATTGTCTTTTTCATAAATTGATTATTCTTTAGCAAAAAGTTTCAAAAATACTTCTGAGGGCACTTCTAAATTGGCTTGCTCTAGTAGTCTCTTTTTACCCTGCTTTTGTTTTTTCCATAATTTCATTTTACGAGTACGGTCACCCCCATACAAATATCCCGTCACGTCTTTCTTTAGAGCGGGTAAAGTCTCGCGACTTATAATACGGCCAAAGGCTAGAACCTGAATGGGCACAGCATAATTCTGACGCGGTAATAATTCTTTTAACTTTTGGGCTAGTTCCCGACCCTCACTCATTACTTTATCTTTTAAAACTATTTTAGACAAGCTTTCAAATTTTTTACCCGCCAATAAAACTTCTAATTTTTCTAATTGAGTAATACGATAACCACTTATTTTATAATCCATAGACGCATATCCACTAGAAGCTGATTTTAAATTATCGTAAAAATTCTTAATGGTTTCATCTAGCGGCAATTCACAGGTAATCAGCAAACGGTCACTAATTGTTTTGGTTTCAATGTTGTCGCCACGAGAACGATTAATTAAATTCAAAATATTAGATAAATATTGCGGCGGTGTAATGATTTCTATTTTGGCCCAGGGTTCTTCTACTTTTGTTATTTTTTCTGAACTGGGCCATTCCGTAGGATTATTAATTAAAATTGGCTCTTGGCTATCAATCAACCAAAGGCGATAGGAAACAGTAGGATTGGTAACAATTAAATCTAATCCATATTCTTCTTTTAATCTTTCTTGGATAATTTTAAGATGTAATACTCCCAAAAAACCTAAACGATAGCCACGACCTAAAATATCCGAACTTTCTGGAGAAAAACTCAGAGCATAATCATTTAATTTTAATTTTAATAAAGCCTGACGAAAATTTTCAAAATCTTGTTTTTTTATTTGAGAATTAGAGGAGAGATAAAAACCAGCATATACCATTGGTTGCGGTTCTTTGTAACCAGGTAGAGGCGAAGTTGATTCTTCCAAAGCCAAAGTATCACCTACTTTTATTAAATTGGGGTCTTTCAAACCAGTAGCCAGCCAACCAATTTCACCAGATTCTAACTGAGATAGAGATTTTAATTCTGGAGCAAAATATCCTAAATCAACAATCTCGCCTTTAACTTTATTCGCTAAACAAACAAATCTATCCCCTTTTTTAATTCTTCCATCAACTATTCTTACATAAGCGATAACCCCTCGGTAATAATCGTATTGAGAATCAAAAATTAAAGCTCGGGTTCTCTTCTCGATATTTATTTTGGGAGAAGGAATTTCGCGAATGACTCTCTCTAAAAGGTTCTCTACCCCCTGCCCATTTTTAGCCGAAATCAAAGAAATCCTATCAGGCGTGGTTTGAATTAAATCAGCTAATTCTTGAATAACATTATTAATATTCGCAATATCTAAATCAATTTTGTTAATAGCGCCAATAATTTTTAATCCTTGTTTTTGACTAGCATATAAATTAGAGAGAGTTTGCGCTTGTAAGCCTTGCGTTCCGTCAACTAATAAAATAGCACCTTCCACTGCAGCAAGAGCCCGTGACACTTCATAAGTAAAATCGACGTGCCCCGGTGTATCAATTAAATTTAATTCATAATTCTTATTATTTAATTGATAATACATTCGTACAGGGTGCATTTTAATAGTAATGCCATGCTTTTTCTCTAAATTCATTCGGTCTAAAAATTGAGGCACTAATTTACCCTTATTAATAGTTTTGGTCATTTCTAAAAAACGATCGGCTAAAGTTGATTTGCCGTGGTCGATATGAGCGATAATAACAAAATTGCGAATTTCTTTATTCAGTCCGGACATAAGCTTTCCTTTTAATAAGATTTTTTAATTCTTTTAGCTCCTTAATTCCTAATCGATTAGCCAACAAAATAAAAGATACTAAAGTAATAAGCAATCCTAGGCCAGTTCCTAAAGCTAAATAAATCACTCGGCTAAAAGTCAAAAACTGGGCAATGGTTTTAAAAATTAAGAAACCCAGCAAACCGCTAACCAAAGCAATAAAAATCATTTTGATTATTTGACGATAAAATTCTCGAAATGAAGCAGCAGAATAAACGAGATGCCTGCGTAAAAATAATACAAGAATCACAAAATAAAAAATATAAGTAAAAAGAATGCCCAGAGCTAAACCAATATTATCAAATATTAAACTTAATTTATAACAGACCAATAAACCTAAAGAATAAGCCATTAAGCTAGCCCAAAAAGGCCTTTGGGCATCTTTCTTGGCAAAGAAAACTTTGAGAAAATAATAATTAGAACCTTGAAAAATCATTCCCACTGCTAAAATAGCGAGAATCTTCATTGTATTCCAAGTAGCCTGCCAATCAAATTTTCCGTAACCTAAAAGTAATCTAACGATTGGTTCTCGAAAAATAATAATCCAAATGGTTAAGGGAATTAGAAAAAATAGAATTTGACTTAAGGTATTTTCAAAAACTTTAATAAAATCATTCTGATTTTTTTCTGCCTCAAGACGCGATAATTTAGGAAAAGCGGCATCAGCAAAAGGTAAAGCAAAAGTAGTATAGGGTAAAATGTTATCAACAAAAGTAATAATGGTTAATGTTCCAGCTCGCAGCAAAGTACTAATAGAAGTTACTCCCACCAGAAATAATTGCGAAAGAATAATGCCTGACGCTCGCGTCGTCATTAAAACTATTAATTTTTTAAAGCCTGTGACAAACTCGGATAACTGAAATTTTTGAAGATGATAGCCCAGACGCCATAAAGCCGGTACTTGAATAAATAAATGGAGAAAGGCGCCAAAAACAACGCCGTATGCTAAACCCTTTAAACCAAATAGGGGTACTAAAAAAATAATACCAATGATAATACCTAAATTATATACCAAGGGCGCAAGAGCGCTAATAAAAAATAAACGAAAACTTCTTAAAATTCCAGAAACAACTGAAGAAATACCTAAAAATAACGGCTGAATCATCATAATCCGCGTTAATAGTACAGCCATTTCAATATTTTCTTGATCAAAACCAATTAATAATCTTGTTAATAAAGGACGTGCTAAACTAATAATAACCAAACCAAAAATGGTCATCAAAACACCAATCGTGGTCATAATCAAACTCGAGAATTGCCAAGATTTATCTTTGTCTTTAGTCAAATATTCATTAAAAAGAGGAATAAAAGCTGCTGAAATAGCACCAATAATAAAAATATTATAAATCAAATCAGGCAGGCGAAAAGAAGCATAATATACATCGAGGCTATGGGAGGCGCCAAAACGACTGGCCAATAAAGCATTTCTTAATAAACCTAAAATACTTCCTAAGAAAGTCAAAACACTCATTAATAAACCTGCTTCAAGAACAGTTTCTGATTGATGATTAATAATTCTTTGAATGGTTTGCTTAATGGTCATAGGTTATTCTAAACCAAAATTTAAATCTAAATCCTGGTATAAGGGTATTGATTTATTAAATTCAAATAAAGTTGGTGCTAATTTCCCCCCTAGAGAAGGAACTAAATTATACGAAAACTTTATATTCTGGCCACTTTGCTTTTGCACTATCAAATTCCATTGATTGAGATTCAGTGGAGAAAAAGGTAATTCGTAGGTAAGAGTAAAAGATTGCGCTGATAATTTAGCCCAAGTGCCAATAACAGTTTTAGAACTCTCTTCAAAAATACTAAGGCTATTAGTACTATCAATTATTTGTCGACTTTCAATAGTGTTAATATCAGGATCAAATTGATAATTCAGTTTTTCAAAAGGCCAATCATTATTTACTCCTTTAAAGTAACCGCCAGTAGCTTTAATAATTTTTACCCCTTTCGGAAGATAAATTTTTAAATAAGTTTCTCTATTAAAATCATTACGCTCCAAAGCTGGTGATTTTATGATTAAAACATTAGTAATAGTGCTGGTGCTAATTTTGGTCTCTAAACTAACGTTTTTAATTCTCGTATCAATTTTTAGGTTTTCATCAAGATTATTAAAAACAACTGCTAAATAATCTTGATGACTTTCTGTAATTTTACCAGCCCAATTTAAGGAATCAAAAAAATATTCTACCTGATCATCATCACTAAATAATTGGATATCTTTATTATTCAAAGAGGTCAATAAAATATTTTGTAATTGCTGATAATCTTTAGTGGATAAGTGTTTGAGTTTTAAAAATAACTCATTAATAAAAACTGAGAAAATTTCTCGTTGCTCACTCGTTGCTTGAGCTCCTTCCAATATTTGCTGATCAAAAAAGCTGCTAAAATTATTAGCATCGATAGTTTGTTCATATTCGGATAATTTAATCGGTCCCGTTATGCTTAAAATAGAGGAAACCACAGAATCATTAATAATAATCACGCCATTAATTTCTGGCTTTAAACTAGTTTCTTGATAAAACTCCATTACTTTTTTAGCAGTTGTGGGGAAATCAAAGAACCAATTAACATCATGAAAAAACCATTTATTGCTGATGAATTGTAGCGGTAACGGCGGAATAATTTTTTTAATTAACAGGTCATCTAAATCAAAAATGATATCACCTTGTAAATTAGACTTACCATTTTCAAAAGTTAAAATACCATAATCCCCTAGCATGCCTCCGCTCGGTCGACTAATTTTTGGCTCCTGAAAAAGTAATAAATAATTTTTCGTTTCAGTTTCGCCGAGAAATGATAACCAATTGGAAACCTGATAATTTAAATTCTTTACAACCTTTAAATCATATTTTTCTAACAATGATAAAGTGTTAGCTAACTCTTTTAAAGAAGAAAGAGCATTATCGTCTCCATTAATAATCTTAAACATTAAACCTCCATTTTGAATATCATTAACGACTGGCTCCAAGTTAGTTAATTTTTGTTGAAGCTCCACATCGGTTTTTAATTTTGGTAGCAGAACAATAAAATCTAACCATTTTTGTTGAAAAGCATTATTGGAGGAATATCCCAATCCCAGATCATCTAATAAATTATTGAGGTCGCTAAAAGAAATCTGTTTATTATTTGCTATTGCTTTTAACCAATTATTATTTTTGAATCGCAAATTGGTAATCACTTGAGCAGTATAAATAATTATACCCAGAACTAATAAACTGGCAATTAATATAAAAATATTTTTTAATACTTGTTTCATAAAAGGCATTCTTTATTATTTTACTCTATTTTCATTTTTTCGCCAAATATTTGAATCTTGCATAAACAATGATTTTAGTGTATAATTATAGTGATCGAATTAGGTAGCCGCCCCCTCACTTGAAAGTTGCTGGTGTTTAAAAAACCTTTTAGCGCCAAAGGCGCTGGCAATTTTCAAGTGAGGGGGAGGAAAGTCCGAACATTCGTCCCGCACCTTTTCTAACGGAAACCTTCCAAATAATCTGAACCTGAGGAATTTTGGTTAGAAAAGGTGCGGGACAAACGCAACGGTTAAAAGCCGCCGGACTAGCTTGAAGCTTTTAATGGTAACATTAAAAGTAGTAGCTGGTTTAGGGGTGCGAACAGAGACGATTTTTGACTAAAGTCAAAAATTACCCTCCGAAACTTTATGCGTAAGAGGATAAGCTCCGATGGTAACATTGGAGGTGAAACGGCTAAATCCCTGCGGAATGCAAGATCCGTGCCCCCTCACTTGAAAAGTTTAAGATGCGAAGCATCTATTTGAATCCTATCTAAATGGAAAATAGTTGCTCTTATTTAAAGTTTTGTGAGAATACGCTACTTTTACTAGATGATTCAAAACTTTTCAAGTGGGGGGGAGTGATCGCTGGACCCTGAGAGTAATCGAAGGGCTAGATAAATGGCTACCCACGACAGAATTCGGCTTATCAATTCGGTCATAATCAAAAACCGCTCCCTAAAGGAGTGGTTTTTGATTACTTCTATCAAGAGCTTCATTGACTAATTTATCAGCACGACTATTCTTCTCGCGAGGGATATAATTAAACACTAATTTAGGAAAATCAAATTTTAAGTTCCAAATTTCCATAAACAATAATTGTAATTCTGGTTCCATAACCTTATAATGACCATTTAATTGATTAACTATTAATTCCGAATCAATATTGATAATGACTTCAGTGTTTTTTAATTTCTCGCGTCCTAAAAGGTGCTTAATCTTTTTTAAAGCAAAAATAACTGCCTGATATTCAGCTACATTATTACTTGTTTCGCCCAAAAATTCGGCATATTCTTTATCGCCAATAACGACACCAATAGCAGCAGGTCCTGGATTACCACGAGAGCCACCATCAGTATAAACTAATAATTGTTTCTCCATAAAAATATTTTTCTATTTTATTTCTTGCCAGGGAATTTTTTCGCCAGGATTTAAATAAAAAGCAGCTGCTCCTTTTTGCCCTCCTCCTTGATATTTTTCAGCTATTTTAGAAACATCACATTCGCCATTAGAACGCAAAGAACACCAAATTTTACCATTAATTTCGCTCCAAACAATAGCTAATGGTGGCCTTCTTTTTACTAAAGCATTACCTACTTCAGAAATTAAAATAGGAGAGTTGACCGCTAAAATTGTTTTGTCTTCAAAATGAACTAATTTAGCCTTATTAATAATTTTTTCAATTAATGTATCTTGATACCGAGAAATGATCTGACCAATTTTAATATATTGCTTTCGCGTCTTTAAATTCTCTATACCTCGGGCTAATTTATTCCAGTGAGTAAAATCGCCATCATAAAAATCAATGGCATTGTTAATTTCACGGCTATGAGGAATTTTTAATTTCCAAATATCAATATCCTCAATATATTTTAAAATCTTAGGTATTTTTTTGTGAGGGAAAAAATATTGAAAAGACAAAATAGCTGCCGAATGTTTAATACTAAACTTATATTCATGAAACAAATGAAGAATTGGCTTACTGGATAAATGATGGTCAATTAATACTAAATAATTTTTGTTTTTTCTTAATAGTTCTATCTTTTTAACTGAAGGATGAATATCTAAAAAATAAATTTTCTTATCTTTGTAATCAAAATTAATATCAAAATGATAATCCAATCCAAAATAATCAGCTTCGTTTTTGAATTTTAACCAAGCTGACCAAGCTGAACCTAGACCATCATTATCTTTAATATGATAATAAACAATAATTGATTTCATAATTGATCTAAATTAATTAAGCCTGGTAATTCTTTATTGGCTAAATAAGCCATTGTTGCCCCACCACCAGTAGAAAGAAAAACAGAATTGGAAATCTGGAAGTTAGAATTTAGCATTTTTAAACTCTTTATGGTATCGCCTCCCCCGATTACTGTTTGCGCTTTTGTATTATTAATTATGGCCTCAATTATTTCTTTAGTGCCTTTTTGGAATCTCTTATCTTCAATTTTTCCCATGGGACCATTCCAAAAAACAAAATCTGCCTTTCTAATTATTTTCTGAAAAGTTTTAGCAGCAATAGGACCAATATCTAAAATATTATCGTCTTTATTAGCTTCGCCGAGTCCGCGAGTGGCAATACGATTCTCTTTGGTTAAAACTTGATAATCTCCAGGAATTACTAATTCTCCTTTTTG
>JAAZNP010000020.1 GCA_012798235.1 Parcubacteria group bacterium | reverse complement strand
CACACTGCCAAGTACTCTCATTACAGGTGTAGTTTGTAGTTGGTTCTACACAAGCTGCTTCACAAGAAGCGAAATCAGAGTATTGTCCTTCTGGATCTTCTACACACTGCCAAGTACTCTCATTACAGGTGTAGTTTGTAGTTGGTTCTACACAAGCTGCTTCACAAGAAGCGAAATCAGAGTATTGTCCTTCTGGATCTTCTACACACTGCCAAGTACTCTCATTACAGGTGTAGTTTGCGATAACTATCTTAATTAAATATGTGGCTGCCTCAGAACCTTCGGCTCCCGGTGCATTTCCGTGATAAACTTTGGCTATTATAGTATAGGAGCCTGGTTGAGAATAAGTGTAAGTAGAAAACCAAGGAGCATTTATAAAACTACCGCCGTTATGATCATTCCCCGTCCCACCGGTACATATTTTATCAAAAGTGTCAGCCGGTACATCTTTACTTTTATCAAATATGTGATTTCCATCTGTATCCTAGTCTATGGAGAGATGTTGATCATTGCATTTTCCCACATACGGATTTGCACTGGCTGTACCACTAAGAGTTACCGTAAAACCACTTATACTATAATCGCCAGTAATAGAATAAGCTCCTCCAGCTTTAGCAATATTTGCCAAACTTAAACCACTTGAAATTCCTAATATAAGTGCTAAAAAAATCGAAGTTACTTTTTCAAGAATTTGTTTATTCATATTTTTATGATTTTATTATTTACCCTGAACCCTATTATGGTTCAGGGTTTTCGACCTTTACCCCGCACCTTTTTAAGATAAATGCTGAAAGCATCTTTTGATGAAATCAATCTTAAAAAGGTGCGGGGTTTGTTTTATTTTTTAATCGACCTATTTTTGTGGATCTAAAACCCACACGCTTGCCCCTGAAATTTTCAGGAGCAACGCGTTTGGATTTTAATTAATAAAAAAATGGCACCAGAAAAGAATGCCATTTTTTTAAAAAACGAACTAGAGTTTGCGGCTTCGGATTTTGAACCTCCGAAACTTAACAATTTGGATAAAAATAATCCCACCGTTTTAGCTCATTTAGAGCTGAAATAATTATAGCAAACTAATTTTCTTTTGTCAACCCCGTAGTGAAAATTTTACTACCTTCAGCAATCCAGTGTTTTATTTTATAAAACACTTGTAAAATTTCTACTACGGGGTCAAGTCAGAGTTATCCACGTCCTATTTTAGATTTATTAAATTGTCGTGGTAGTAGTTGTCGTTGACTCAGTAGTAGTGGTTGGTGGTTCTGTGGTAGTAGTGGTTGTGGTTGTGGTTGTGGTTGTGGTTGTTGTTGTAGTAGTAGTTGTTGTAGTAGTAGTCGGAATTGTAGTCGTTGTTGAAGTAGATGGAACTGTAGTGGTAGTTGAAGTGACACAAAGTTTTTTCAAAATTCCTGGTGCTCTTAATAGTCCAGGGGGAATTTTTCCTGAAGCCCCAGCTCCTTCTGTGAGTAATTCATTTATTTTCCAAAGTGTTTTCGGTCCTACTATTCCCACTTCTTCTAAACACATTTTCTTTTGAAGTCTTTTTACTGCTTTCTCGGTTAAGGAACCAAAATAGCCAGTGATATATCCTTCAGGATAAATATCAGGATCAGTGGCTAAAATCTCCTGCAATTTCTTCACCTCTTCACTGGTCATTCCTTTTCTTAATTGATTTAATAACTGGAATGTTCCTTTGATTTCTTGAGTTGTCTCTTTAACTTCAGTCTGAGCCTGCCTTAAGGCTTGAAATTGAATCATTAGTGCCTCAATTTGAGTTTTTAATTTATTAATTTGCTCCTGTAAAGAAGCCATAATCTCGTCTATTGTTGAGGTACTGGTTATTGCTTGGGATAAGCCAGGAGCAGCTAAAACGCCTAAAATAAGCATTAACCCCAGCATGGTACCTACTATTTTCTTCATAGTTTTGTATTATTATTTTAAAATTGGGGGCCACCTTCATATTATATAATCTTTTATCTTTGTTGGTCAATAACCCTATATTTCTTGGAATATCTTTTGGGCGAGGCCTTTAATCGTGCCTGGACCCAATGTCACAACTAAATCATGGGGCTGGATTAATTTTTTTAAAAATTGCGGCACTTCATCTAATTTGGCAACATAAAATACTTTTTTCTGGGGATTATATTTTTTAATATAATCATTTACTTTTTTCCCGGTAATACCTTTGATGGGTTTTTCAAAAGCCGGACAAATATCCAAAGAAATAATAATATCAGCGTCATCAAAAGCCGTACCAACTTTTTCTCCTAACATTTTCATTCTGGTATAACGATGGGGTTCGTAAATCGCAATGATTCTTCTCTTTAAAACTTTTAAACTTTGTAAAGTTGTTTTTACTTCAGTAGGATGGTCAGCGTGATCATCAATGATTAAAATTCCTTTTTTCTCGCCAATAATTTCACTGCGTCTTTTGGGTAAAGTAAATTTTTGTAAATATTTTCTGCTTTGCTTAAAACTGACTCCGGCTTGTTGAGCAGCCAGCATCGCTCCCAAAGCATTGGACACATTTTTTTCGTTTAAAAAAGGGACTTTTAATTGACCGATATTTTTACCCTGAAAAATTAAATCAGCAGTAATACCTGAGGCTGAATATTTGAGGTTTTGAGCCTGAAAATCAGCCTGAGAATGTAAGCCATAGGTCAAAAAAGCCTGTTTTTTGACGTTTTTTGCCACTTGGACGAGGTTTTTATCGTCAGTACATAAAATAGTCAGTTTTCTCCTTTTTTGGCCCTTAATAAAGCGTTTAAAAGCGTTTTTTAGCTCATTAAAGCGATAGTGATAATTGGACAAATGGTCTCTATCAATATTGGTTATAATACTAATCAGAGGGTCGAATAAAAGAAATGAGCGATCACTTTCATCGGTTTCTAAAACCACCCAACTTTGGGGAGTAATTTTAGTTTCTTTTAAGCATTTATTTTCACCGCCTAAATAAACATAGGTAGGAATTTTCGCTTGCTGCAAAAGAAAACCAACCATCGAAGTCGTGGTTGTTTTTCCGTGGCTGCCACTCACAGCAATAGTTTTAAAAGGTAAAATTAACTGCGAGAGAAATGCAAACCGATGCTGTAATTTAATTTTATTTTTCTTGGCCCATTGAAATTCCGGATTATCTTTTTTAATGGCTGAAGTATAAACAACCAATTGGGGGTTAACTGAAGTGATATTTTTTTTATCGTGGCCAAGAAAAATTTTGATTCCTTTTCTTTTTAATTTTTGAACCGTATCAGAATTTTTAATATCAGAACCATAAACAAAATAGCCCAAATCTTTAGCTAATAAAGCGAGGCTACTCATTCCGGCTCCGCCAATGCCAATAAAATAAACTTTATGTTTCATATTGCTTCTTGTCTTATTTTAGCATATTTTTAATTCTTTTTCTGCGGCCAGCCATAATGGCAAAACGATGAGCTTCTTCCCGCACTTTTAAAAGAGTTGGTTTAATATTTTGGGCTAAATCTTTAAATGATGGCTTCGTATTTTTTACAAAAACTAATTTATCATTTTGATATTTAGAAATTCCTACTAAAGGAATTTTGATATTATATTTTTTAAAAACTTTGGTTAAATAATCAATTTGCGGCTTACCGCCATCAATCACCATCAAATCAGGCAAATGCCATTCTAAATGTTTTAATCTTCTTAAAATTACTTCGCTTAAGGCTCTTAAATCATCGTTTGCTGGCGCCTCTTTGATTTTAAATAAACGATAGGCTGTAGTTAAGGGCTTGCCGTCTTCAAAAACAACCATCGAGCCATAAGTTTCCTTACCAGCAAAATGACTAATATCATAACCTTCCAAACGATTAAATTTAGGATAAAGATAATAATCTTCGCGGGAAATCAAAGCAACATCGCGCAGATGTTTTAAGGCATCAGCTTTCTCTGGATTTTCTTTGGTTAATTTTCTTAATAGGGTTTGATGGCGGCCTTGCAGCAATAAAATTATATTATCAATATTTTTTTGATAATCTTCTTTAGAAATTGCTCCTATGCAAGCACCAGGGCATAAGCCAATTTGATGATCAAAACATGGTTTACCAGAACCAACTTTACAGGTGCTATAAGGGAAAAGACGACGAATAATTTTCAAAGCAGCTTCAATAACAGTTAAACTTTTATAGGGGCCAAAAATATGCGCTTTTTGAGCAGGAAATTTGCTTAATTCCCTGCCACGAATAATAATGGGTTTGGTAAAATCTGTTTTAGGAATTACCACATAAACAAAAGAGCGATTATCTTTTTCGCGCACATTATATTTTGGCCAGTATTTTTTTATGAGATTTGCTTCTAAAATAACTGCTTCTAATAAATTAGTGGTTTCTTGATATTTGATTTGTTTGGCCAAACTAACCATTTCTTGAATTCGCGGTTCTAAATTATTTTCAAAATAATTGCGGAGTCTTCGTTTTAAGTTCACTGCCCGCCCGACATATAAAACTTTTCGCTTTTTATCAAGAAAAAAATAAACGCCGGGTTTTTGAGGAATTTTTTTAGGCAAAGAAAGCATAAATTATTTTAGATAATTCTTAAGATAATGGCCAGTGTAGGAATTTTTTATTTTAGTAATTTCTTCGGGAGTGCCTTGCGCTAACAATTTACCACCTTTCTCCCCTCCTTCAGGACCAAGATCAATAATATAATCAGCTGATTTAATAACGTGCATATTGTGTTCAATCAAAACAATAGAATTGCCTTTCTCTATTAATTTATTTAAAACTTCTAGCAACATGCTGACGTCATAGTAATGAAGACCCACGGTTGGTTCGTCTAATAAATATAATACTCGTTTGCCTAAAGGATGAGTTAATTCACGGGCTAATTTAATCCTTTGCGCTTCGCCGCCTGATAAGGTAGTAGCGCTTTGCCCTAATTTAATGTAACCTAAACCCACTTCTTGCAAAACTTTTAATTTATCAGTAATAGTATAAATCCCTTCAAAAAAATCAACAGCTTCATCAACCGTCATTTCTAAAACATCGCTGATGTTTTTATTATTATATCTCACATTTAAAGTTTCGCGATTGAATCTTTTGCCATGACAAACTTCGCACTCGACTAAAACTTGTGGCAGAAAATGCATTTCAATTAATTTATAGCCTGCTCCTTCACAAGCTTCACAACGGCCACCACCTCTGATAGCGGGAACATTAAAAGAAAAACGAGAGGCAGAATATCCTTTTTCCCGAGCCTCAGGCAAAGAAGAATAAAAATCTCTAATCGGTGTAAAAATGCCTGTATAAGTAGCGGGGTTAGAACGCGGAGTACGACCAATCGGTGATTGGTCGACCATGACTACTCGATCTAAATATTCGCTACCTAAAATTTTACTCACATTTTCTAAATCACGATAGGAGCGGTTCATAATCTTGACTAAATTCTTATACAGAACATCGAAAATTAAAGATGATTTACCGCTACCAGAAACACCAGTAATCACCACTAATTTCCTCAAAGGAATATTAACATTAATATTTTTCAAATTATTGGCTCGGGCGCCAATAATTTGTAATTTCTCTGTTATTTTAGTGCGTCGGTAATCAGGTAAACTAATGTCTTTAACTCCTCGTAAATAATCCAAAGTTATGGATTGATATTTCTTTTCATTATTAATAACTTCTTTCGTTTCTCCGCTCACTAACACTTCGCCACCATGAGCACCAGCGCCAGGACCTAAATCAACAAAATAATCAGAATTCAAAATAGTTCTTTCATCATGTTCCACAATAATGACAGTATTATGTTTTTCTTTTAAAAGTTGCAATGTCTTAAGCATTTTATCAGTGTCGCGTTCGTGCATGCCAATAGTCGGTTCATCTAAAACATATAAAGTGCCTGATAATTGAGAACCGATTTGCGAGGCTAATCTAATTCTTTGCGCTTCGCCACCAGACAAAGTTTCAGCTTCCCGAGATAAAGTCAAATAATCTAAACCAACATTTAATAAAAAATTTAAACGCTCAATAATAGTATTAATTAATGGCTTGCCAATAACTAAATCTCTCTCGCTCAATTTTCCTTCGTAATTAACAAAAAATTCCCAAGCTTTATCAACAGGTAAAGTAGTCACTTCATAAATATTTTTACCATTAATTTTGACGGATAAGGCTTCGGGACGCAATCTTTGGCCATGGCAAACTGGGCAAATATTATTTGAAAAAATATCTTCTTTGCCCAAACCATGGCAAACAGGACAGGCGCCATAAGGGCTATTGAAAGAAAATAAACGCGGTTCTACCTCAGGAAAAGAAAAATTATCTTTGGGGCAAGTCCACTGGCTGGATAATAATAATTCATCACGAGAATTAAAAATAATGGAAACTAATCCTTTGCTATAATGCACGGCATTCTCGACAGCCTCGAATAAACGACTTTCGTCATTAATCATCACTTTATCCATCACAATATCAATATGATGCGCCTGATAACGAGAAAGATTGATTTTTTCATGCAGGGAGTAATTTTGACCATCAATACGAGCTTCGCCAAATCCCTGCGACAAAAAATCATAAAGTAATTGATAATATTCACCTTTGCGACCCCGCACAACAGGCGAAAGCACCACCACATATTCTGATTTTGTTTTTTTAGCTTGAGCTAAAATAATATCCATCATTTCGTCTAAAGATAATCTTTGAATACGAGAGCCACACAAAGGGCAATAAACTTCGCCTAAACGAGCGTAAAGAACGCGCAAATAATCATAAATTTCAGTTAATGTCCCTACTGTAGAACGAGGATTATGGCTTAAAGCTTTTTGGTCAATAGCAATAGCTGGAGATAAACCGCTAATTTCATCAACATCGGGTTTATCCATCTGGCCTAAAAATTGTCGCGCATACGGCGAAAGAGATTCAATATAACGTCTTTGACCTTCGGCAAAAATAGTATCAAAAGCCAAGGAAGATTTACCACTGCCTGAAACTCCAGTAAAAACTATTATTTTATTTTTAGGCAACTCGAGATTGATATTTTTTAAATTATGAACCCGAGCTCCTTTAATAATTATTTTTTCTTCCATAATTAATCTAAATCAATTAGCTTTTCTACTTTCTTATGAATAGTTGTCGGCGTAATGTGATGTTTTTTATTATAGGCTAACTGCACTTGACGCCGGCGTTCTGTTTCTTTAATTGCTTGCTTCATCGAATCAGTAATATGGTCAGCGTAAAGAATAACTTTTCCTTTGACATTGCGAGCAGTACGACCCATGGTTTGGATTAAAGAAGTTTCGCTGCGCAAAAATCCTTCCCGGTCAGCATCTAAAATTGCCACCAAAGTTACTTCCGGTAAATCTAATCCCTCGCGTAATAAATTAACTCCCACTAAAACATCGAACTTACCTTCGCGAAATTCTGTTAAGATTTTAGCCCGCTCTAAAGTTTTAATATCTGAATGTAAATAATTAACTTTAAAATGATTTTTTAATAAATAATCAGATAAATCTTCGGCCATTTTCTTGGTTAAAACATTAATGATTGCTCGTTCATTCTGAGGAATAATTTTATTCAATTCTTCAATCACATCATCAATTTGGCTGCGATTCTTCTTTTTATCAAACACAGGTTTCACTTCAATAGGCGGATCGATCAAACCAGTTGGTCGAATGATTTGTTCAACAATTTGACTAGAATTTTTGCGTTCAAAATCCAATGGCGTTGCTGAAGTAAAAATAACTTGGCCCACGCGTTCTAAAAATTCATTAAATTTTAATGGACGATTATCTAAGGCTGAAGGCAAGCGCCAACCATACTGCACCAAAACTTCTTTCCTGGACTTATCTCCTTCGTACATACCTCGAATCTGCGGGACAGCAATATGTGATTCATCAATAATGGTCAAAAAATCAGGCTGTCCATTTTTTTGAGGGAAATAAGATAATAAAGTTTCTGGCGGTTCGCCAGCCAATTTGCCTAATAAATGGCGAGAATAATTTTCAATACCATGACAATAACCAATGGTTTTTAGCATTTCTAAATCATATCGTGTCCGGCGTTCTAATCTTTCTGCTTCTAAATAAAGTTGATGCTCCTCAAAATATTTTAATCTCTCTTTTAATTCTTCTTTTATTTCGGCGATAGCTTTTTCTCGTTGTGGTTCACTCGAAATAAAATGTTTCGGCGGAAAAATAATCAATTCTTTTAATTCTTGGGTAATTTTGCGGCTTACGGGATGAAGTAAAGCTAAAGTTTTTATTTTTTGGTTTTCAATTTCAATATAATTAATGATGTCTCCGGAAGCAGGCATAATTTCAAAAACATCACCCCGAACACGAAAATAGCCGCGACTTAAACTGCCATTTGTTCTTAAAAATTGAATTTTGACCAACTGCCTAATTAAATCACCACGAGTGATGGGTTTATCAATTTCCAAATGCAAGGAAGAACCAAAATAGTTTAACGGAACTCCTAAATTATAAATACAGGAAACTGAAGCCACAATAATAACATCGCGCCGTGTCATCAAGGCGCTAGTAGCTTGATGCCTTAATTTATCAATTTCCTCATTAATCAAAGCTTCTTTTTCGATATAGGTATCAGTAATTGGTAAATAGGCCTCGGGTTGGTAATAATCGTAATAAGAAACAAAATAATTAACAGAATTGTTAGGGAAGAAATTTTTATATTCGTGATAAAGTTGAGCCGCTAAAGCTTTATTGGGAGCAATAACCAAAACCGGCTTATCGAAATGAGAAAGAACATTCGCCATAGTAAAAGTTTTTCCGGAACCAGTAACACCTAAAAGAGTTTGAAAACGATAACCTTTTTTCAAACCATTAACTAATTGTTTAATAGCCTGCGGTTGGTCTCCTTGCGGCTGATATGATGATTTAAGTTTAAAAATAGCCATAAGAAATTAGAAAATGCCCCTGTTTTAAATCACTAGGGGGTGATAATTAAATCTTGTAAATCTATTATAGCACCAAAAAGAAAAAATGCAATTAAAACAAACCCCCTCTGCTAAAGCAGAGGGGGTTTAGGTAGGAATAATTTTATTCGTTATCGAAATTTCTTCTTCTGAAGCCACCGCGATCTCCTCGGGGTTTTCTTTCTCCCAAGGGGCGGGCTTCGCTAACATTCAATTTTCTTCCTTCGATTTCGTGTCCGTTAAGAGTGTCAATTGCTTTTTGAGCTTCTTCCATAGTAGACATTTCGACAAAGCCAAAACCCTTACTACGGCCAGAATATTTATCAGTAATCACACTAGCTGATTCTACTGTTCCGGCTGGCTCGAACAAAGCTCGTAATTGATTATCATCAACACTATAAGGTAAATTTCCTACAAATAATTTCTTAGAATCCATATATTAGGTGCGCGACTTTATCTACTCAAGTTTTCTGCTTGAAAATTTGGGCAGATTAACTTACAACGCACTTTAAAAACATTTAATTTACTGTGGTCGACCGCGCACCTCAGAACTCGTCTTTTGATGCGACTTCTCACAAAGGATAGTATACAGCATTCTCTAATAATAAGCAAATGTCAAATAAAAAAGGGAACGCTGTAACGTTCCCTTTAAGTTATTTAAATAACTTTTTTACTAATCTTTTCGATATTTTTGGGAGGAGAAATATTCTCCTGAATTTTTTGAATAGCTATAGTGCAATTACTAAATCTAGGATCTAAATCTCGCAATCTTTCTCTTATTATCTCAACAATTTGAGTCGTGGTCATATCAGAATCTGTATATACTTCAAATTTTTTGCTACCCCAATTTGTTAAAGCAATACCTTTTATCTTTTTCATCTTGGTCTCCTTTCTGCTTTTGAATTTGTAAATTTCTTTCAGCCGCCTTCCAATAAATTATTTTTTTTCTCAACTTGCAAAGCTGAAATGGAAAGTTTCTAATCACGATTTCTTCTCTCTCTCTCATTTTTCCTCCTTTTCTTTTTCTGTCTTTGATTCTTTCTCTCCCTTTTTTGGTTTCTTTTCTTCTTTCTTTTTCCTTTTTCTCCGCAGCGCCTTTAGCGGCATCCTTATGGGCAAAAGTTTTCTTTTTAACATATATACCTCCTACCTATCAGGACAAATTTCGCATTGTTCAACCCCATCAATAGGATGAGGAATTCTTTGGTCTCGTTTTGGTAAAGTAAACTTCCAATCCTCCCAAACGGGGCATCCGATACAAGGATTAGATTTAGTTAACTCAAGATCAAGATTCACATCTTCATCTTCGCCATTACCATTTTCTTTTTTCATTTGTCCCTCCTTTCTCTATTTAATTTTTTATTGTAATACCAGAAGGCTTCTGGCCCCCCGGTATAATGATAAATAACTATTCCGATAAAAATAAAAATGCCAATTAGCCACCACAGCCAATTGATTTCTTTAATTATGTATATCACCATCAGAATCATTGACAGGAGCCAGCACAGGATAATTGCAACAAAAGCTTTATCACTTGTTTTCATGTTTATTCACCTCCCCCATTATAATTATTCCTAGAGATACTAGGCCAATTCCGCCAAGTGATGCTATTAGAAATCCGAAGGTAGAAAAAGGTACCAAAAATGACAGACCCAAAAGGCAAAACGAAATTATACCCAAGAGAAATTTCCAATTATATCTCTTGAGTTCAAATTCATCTCCCCATTTCATTTTTCTCACCTCCTTTTTTTAATAAGTCCCAAATCCATAACAAAAAGAATAATAATAGCCATAGGAGAATCAAAACAACTATACCAATGGTGGTACCGATCCAACCTTTAAATAATTCCATTTTCAAAATAGCAAATTCACGATCAACATGTCGGAACCAACAACTAAACGCATAAATTGTCACTACAGTTGTCACTGCATTCGATACGATTCTTTTTGCTTTCATTACTTCACCTCCCTTTCATTTTATTTTTTATATATGGAAAATACAACAATTATTTTCAAAGAACTAATTATATAATATCACTCAAAGATGATTTAGTCAAGCAAAATGACGAATTGTAAAGAAAAAGGGGCGTTTAACGCCCCTTATATAAAGTACTATTACTGTTCGTCTAGATCAGATTTCCATTCAACTACTTTGTTTGCTTTGGCAAGAGTTTGAGCTCGCCGCAATCTATAATCAACATCTTGTACATAAGGATCTCCGCCTAACTCCAACACAATTCTCGTTATTCTATCAATAAAACATTCCATATCCCTTTGTACAATTGCTTTCAAAAGATTTTGTAATGGTTTATTGGAGATGTCACTGATCAAATTAAATAACATAGTTATAGGATCGGCAATAATATGAATCATTTCGTGGACAACAATTGCCTCAAGAGAAAGATTAGTAGTATTTTTATCTGCATTTTGCCAAATATAAATATTGGCTAAATACTCTCTGTCGTGAATAAAAGCACATCCAAACACTATTTTTTCTTTCCAATGTCCGAATTTATGAATAATTCTTTGTGTTACAATATCCACATGAATTTGCCAATCTTCCAAATGAAGAAGTGGTTGGTATTTTCTGATAATTTCTTCTACTTGGTTTTTAGTCACCATTTCACACCTCCTCCTCTTTAATAAGACTGTTAATGCTTGTTGGTACCTCATACCAACTTTTTACTACTCTAAATCTTTGCATTTCATAACCCCAGAAGAATTGTTTGTTCCAGGGTCTTTCAAATAAGATGATTTTTAGTTGTCTCAAGAAAGGAAGAACCATATTTAATTCGTCTTCAACTATTAAATCAGGATGAATGTTTTTATAAGTTGCAATTTTATCATCTCTTTTCACAAAAATAATTTCATTCATAAGGTCGTATGATTTCAGAATTCTCTTTGTTAATTCTTCAAAACGATAATTTCGCGTAGTAATAAAACGTACCGCATTTCCTGTTATTAAATGTTTTAAAACAGTAACAGCATTAGGATAAACAGGTACTTGATAGGCATCACTAAACTGAAAATAATCTCTCAGCCACTGCAAATCATGAGGATGCATTAATTTGGCATCACCGATTAAAGTCAAATCCAGATGCTTTCCTTTTTCCAGAAAATACTTTTCCTTCATTTTTCCATAGGTATCAAAAACTGTGCCATCTAAATCAATCATGATTTCCATTAACCACCTCCATTTTCTTTGCATTTAACAAATTAATTTTGTAACGCGCGCTAATTCCCTGTCTGGGATGAATGAACAGTAACACTTGTTTGGTGCAAGCATTCCAACCATATTGACGCAAAGTATATTCATCATCAGAAACAAAAGTACCGCCAACATATAAAACTTGATTATTTTGCTCAATTTCCGAAACTACATGCCAGTGGCCACAAAAGAAATAATCCCACATTTCTGGCATTGAAGTCGCCCATCTTAACATTCTTTGAAGAAGTCCGTATAAAGGAATACCGTAAGTTCCTCCTCTAATTTGATCGCCGTGAGCCAAGAGAAACTTTTTATTATAAATCTTAACTATTTGATAGAACGAATCAGCAATATTGAATTTAATACGAGGATTATCCTCAAATTTTACCTGCAAAGTGTAATAAACTACATCGTCCCAATTAGTTCTCTCTGAAGTGCCTTTAGGGCCCCGGCCATGATTTCCTCTAACACAATACACATTAACTTGCTCAAAATTTTCTAAAAACACCTTTAATACCCATGTTAATAAGGCCACTGCGCCTTGTTTACCAAAAACCTGGTCTCTCAAAATCATTTCAAGTTCGCTTAAATCAACTCGGTATCCTACATCCTCAGAATTAATAATATCCCCTGTAATAAATACATTTAGCACTTTTATGGGTCCTGCAATTCGATGTAAAGATACTATTTTAAGCGTTTTATTAATCAAATATACCATTCTGATTTTAGCAATAAGCGCATTGAAAGTATCTGTTTTTCGTCCAACATGAATATCTGTTAAGTGAAGTATTGCCTGTTCTTCGTCTCCTGCACCTGCAGGAATTTCTGGCGCTTTAATCGTTTCCATTGTTTCTAAAGGCACTAGCCTGATCTTCTTAATAATTTCTTCAACAGCCTCCGAGAAAGTTGGTTTTATGTCTAATAATCCTTTATGAGCTGCCTTTAGTTTTAAGCGTCTAATTTTTCTCCTAACGGCGTTGGTTGAACGTTTTAGAATATGTCCAATTTGTTGCGCTGTTAAGTTTGTTTTTACCAACTCTCTCAATTTCATTTCTTCTTCTGGCGTCCATTTTTGTCCCGGCATTTTATCACCTCCTCTTCTTTAAATTATTTTGGTAAATAAATCTCTTTTTCAAGAGTAGTACTGGATATCCTAATAATGGCACTTATCAAATATTTGCTCATTATTATCTCATTGGGGTTAACAGTTCCATGTACTAATTTTAAAGCTAGATCATCTATCTCAGGAAAAATTCTTTCTTCATCGAGATTTTTGATATCGAATACAAATTCCACTGTGGGAATATTTTTTGTTTCATCAATAATAAATTTGAATTTGGAATAAGGCAAGGTGGTCGCAATAATCTCATTAGGGGTTCTATGCCAATAGAATAATAAACTTTTTTCTGATTTAATCTCGCCATAAATCACCACATCAAAAAATCCTTTAGCATTAATAAAACCAGTTGTCGTTATTCCAGTCTCAATTTCGGCCAATGAATGCTCTCCCATCATTTCTTGTTTTGTTAGTAATGGTTCCAGCTCACTTTTGGCTGGAACACATCCGATAAAAATTAGCATAACAATAACCGATAATACCAATGTTATCTTTTTCATTGTGCCCTCCTTTCTTGGGATATTTTTAATTTTCAAAGAACTGCTTGTTTATAATATATCATTGCAATACGAATAGTCAAGATAGAATTTAGAACATAAAAAGAGCCCTGGATGATCCAGAGCTTTCATAATAATAATATTATGTCGACGAGACAGATGATAAAAACAATGAAATTAATGATCTTAATGGATTTCTTAGTAATTGGTGAGTACTTTGTTTCTGGTATTTTTAAAAGAGTTGTTAGTATCCAACCGCCATCGAAACCAGGAAGAGGAAAAAGATTTGCTATACCAGCCAATAAAGAAAATATCCCTAAGAAAAGCATGGTCGGAATAAAACCGTAAGATATTGTGCGAATAATTATTTTAATAAAACTAATCGGGCCAATTCCTAAACGAGTATTACAAGCTAAAATAATTTGATAAAGAGCAATATCAAATTTAACATGATTTAACCAAATAGGAATAATTAAAATAAAAGCTAGTGATAAGTTACCAATAATTCCAGCAAAAAAAATAATTATTTTTTTCCAACGAGCTAAATTAAGGTAAAAATTATTTGTTTCATCAAAGTCAACATAAGCCATAAAAGGAAACATTCTAATAGACCGAGTGATAGATTTTTTACGTTGGTACAATAAAGGACCGCTACCAAAACCAAATTCTTTGATGGGAACACGAAACATTTTTAACGTCAAGTAGCGTCCGAATTCATGCACTAAACTAGTAGGCAGTAAAAACATCATTGTGGCCAAGAGTCCCAGAATAATGTTTTTCATTTTCCATCTCCTTTCGTATCGATATCTAGAAAGTACTAATTAAGTTTTCAAAGAACTTTCAAGCCCTATTTCAGGGTATTTTATTATATAACAATAGGAGTTTTTGGCCAAGAGTACTAAAATAAAAAGGAGAGGATTGTTTAATTCCTCTCCTGACGATAATTTTTCAATAATTCCTTTAATACTGGCTTTCCTCTAATACTGTAGCTCTGATCATTTTCTGAAAGAATTCCAGTTGGCCAACAGAACCAAAAAGTTCCTTGCCACCAATCATACTGGGAAAATGTTTCAAAAAGAACCTTAGTGCAAAGAACAGATTCAGCGTCATCTTTTATGCCAGTTCCTAATCCAGGAGGCCAGCGTGGTGGTTTTACATCCGCATTCCAAGGTTCAATATTACTACCATCTACATTACGATAACCAATCTCAGAAAAAATAATCGGTTTCTGATAGGTTTCTGAAAGAATTCTAATTTCTTTAACTAGATTTAATTCTTGACGATTATTAAACCAAGCATTCCGGAGTTCTGTTTCTGTTGGATTCATTTTATTAGTTAAATCAAAATAGGCAGCAATTCCTAAATAATCCAGTTTATGAAACCAATCAATATTAAGTAAATCTTGAAATTGGCTATATCGATACCAACAATTAAGTTTTACTATCAATTGTCCATGATATATTTCTTTCACAGAATCTAAAAGTTTATTCCAGTAATTTATATTGGTAACGTCGGTAAACATTGAAGTAAGTTCATTTCCGATTGAAAATAATTCTACTTCATTTTGTTCTGCTATTTGGGTGAAATATAACAAATTATCAGAATAATTCTTAAACCAAAGCGATTTGTCTCTAGGCTGCAATTTTGCCTCGTAACTTTTATCACTAATTAGTAATTGAGGCATCAAAGATACTTTTTTACCTCTTTTGTGAATTCTTTG
>JAAZNP010000019.1 GCA_012798235.1 Parcubacteria group bacterium | reverse complement strand
TTTTTTACCTTTCATTGTTTCCAATTTTAATTATTGGTTTTATTATTGCTAGTTATGTTTTTGGTTGGACTTCTCCGTCTGCTATACCCCCTGGAGGAACTATTTATACTCCCATTGATGTTTCTTCATCTAATCAAGCAAAACAAGGGTATCTGTCTATTGGTACTTCGACCGTTCCATCTTATGCTTTAGATATTTATGGGGTTATTAGAATAGGCCAATTTTCGTCTGCTCCTTCTGGAGCTATTGGATCTCTTTATTACGATACCACTTCTAATAAATTCAAGGGATATACTGATTCAGGTTGGATTGAAATTAGTGGTACTGGTTTATGGACTGCTTCTGGTACAGATATCTATTATAACATGGGGAATGTTGGTATTGGCACTTCAACTCCTAGCGCCAAGCTGGATATTTATTCTTCTACTACCCCTTGGAATGCTTTAGGCATCTGTAAAAACGGTGTTTGTTGCCCCATTTGGAAAGATTGTGATGGTGATGGTAAAACTTATGGTAACGGTGATTGTGATGAATCTTGTTCTACCTGTTATGTTGGTTCTATGGCTTATACCACTTCTCCTGATGGCAAAGATCAGGATTGTGATGGAGTGATAGATAACCCCAATATATTAGTGGTGTATATGTCGTCTAGCACTTATAATGGTAATTTAGGTGGTCGTTCTGGAGCTGATAGTAAGTGTGATTTAGGAAGTGCTCTTGGCTGTTTACCTGGGGAAAATCGAGCCTTAATTAATGTGAGCGATAGTGATGAGATACAAGATATGCCGGTGAATTATCATTATTCGACAGACAGAGAAATATATTGGTATAATCGCAGTAATGGCTCATTTACTAAACTTGCAAACAATTGGGCTGACATGTGTGACGGATCTATATTAAGCACCCAATTAACAGGTACCGGCATCTCTGGTCTACCTTGGAGTGGTAATGGTTCTGGTTGCATGCTGGGGCAGTGGAATTGTTATTCGTGGAGCACTAATCTTTATTCTATGTATGGAACTGTAGGATCCGACAGTTTGACGGATTACCAATGGTTAGCGGATGCTAATTATCCGTGTTCCACAACTGCTCGTGTAAGATGTTTGTGTGAAACAACACAATTCGGTGATAAGTATTATTAGTTTTTTGGTCTATGAGTTTTTGCAATAAGTGAAGTTTTAAAATATTAGGATTGATAGGTTTGATTTTCTCAATCATCAACCTTTAGCACAAATAAAAAACAAATAAGAAGGTCAGATTCTATAGAAAATCTGATTGTTTTTAATATGGTGTTTTGAATTTTGAGTTTTAATTTGCTATACTTAATAGGTATAGTTTTTATTATTAATATGCCTCAAAAGTCTACTAATATTTTAAACAAGAAAAAAAATATCGAAGAGAGGCAAAATGAGTATTTTAAGAAAATGCTCCCTAGTACTAAGCTGAGAGCTACCTTAAGTTTGGTTGAATTATGTTTAAAACTCAATAAATTATCCAAATCTTATGACCCCGGAAGAACTACTCGTTGAAGTAGTTAAAATCTTAGAAAAATTAAATCTTAGCTATTGTATTACTGGTGGTTTTGCTGTTTCAGTTTGGGGAAGACCAAGAGCGACTTTTGATATTGATATTGTAGTTCAATTAAAACAAGCCCAATCCTTTAAATTAATAAGTCTGCTTAGAAATTTTTCTGAAGCTGGTTATATTGATGAAGAAACGGTAAGCAAGGCTATTCGACAGGAAGGGGAATTTAATTTTATTCACCCAGAAACTGGTTTAAAAGTAGATTTTTGGGTTATTGCAAAAGATCCGGTTGGATTAAAAGAAATAAAAAGAGCAATACCTCAGACATTTAATGGGCAAGTTATTTATTTTATTTCGCCGGAAGATCTTTTATTGAGTAAATTACGTTGGTATAAATTAAGTAATTCGGAAAAACATTTAGAAGATGCTCGTTCTATTTTAAAAATAATGAAAGGCAAATTAGATAAAAAATACATTAGAACAGAAGTAAGTAAACAAGATATTTTGGATATTTGGCAGAAATTAATCAATAATATGTTATGAAGCCGAAATTTTCTCTTAAGGATTGGCAAAAATTGTTGGTTCCGGAATTTACCATCAGCGCTATCTCTATTGAAGAAAGAATGGTGCGGGTTTTTTGTTTTGACAAAACCATTAATAAAATTACTAAAGTCGGGAAATACGCTTTGCCGCCCGGAATTATTGAAGAAGGAATTTTAAAGAAACCGCAGGAATTACAATCATTTTTTCTTTCCTTAAAACAAAAAATTTGGCCCAAAACTAAAGAAATTTGGCTGGTTCTATCTTTGCCTTCAGCCAATTTTTATACCAATCTTTTATCTCTGCCTGATTTAGAAGAAGAGCGCTTTAAAGACGCCGTAATTTTTAATACCCAAATGGTGGCGCCCTTGCCCTTGGAAGAAGTTTATTTTGACTGGGAGGATTGGGGACAGTCAGTCAAAGATAATGAAAGGGAAGTTTTTATTGCTTTGGCTAATAAAAAGCAAGTTAACCCTTATCTTGAGGTTTTGGAAAAAGCTGGATTTAAAATAGTGGCGGTGGAATCCTGGGCTATTGGTTTAGTGAGATTTTTGAATTATTTTGGTGAAAAGAACCAATCAGTTTTAAGTGTTTCTCTGCGCACTGAAGGCATTGAATTTGTATTAAGCGAAGGTAATAAATTAATCTTTTTTGATTTTGATTCTTGGTCGGAGATTTTTGGACCAAAAATTCCCAAACAGATTACTATCGACATGATTAAAAAACATTTGGATAACGAAATTCCCATGCTTTTAAATTTCTATTCTCTCAAACGCAAAAAACCAGTGCAAAAATTTATCTTTTTAAGTTCTGATAACAAATTTAATCAAATTTTAAGTCAGTTTATTTTTGAAACTTATAAATTGCAGCCCTTCGGAATCGCTTTGCCGGGCTATATGCGCTGGGTGGCTTTAGATTGGTTTTCTGCTATCGGTTCTGCTTTACGAGGATTAATTCCTCGCTATCAAGATACTATCGTGAGTTTATCGCCAGTAGGAACCGAAGAAAGCTACAGCCAAAATCATTTATATCGCGTCGCTTCTTTATGGGCCAAAATCGGTTTAACTGTTATTTTGCTTTTAACTGGCGTTTTTGGCTTATTGGATAATGTGCTGTTTAGAAATATAGCTAATCGTTACGCTCAATCATTAACCATGCCTTTAGACCGCGCTACTCTAGAAAAAGAAAATATATTAGTTCAGCAAGCTAATGAATTTAATGCTTTAGTAAATATTTTGAATCAAATAAAAAATTATCAAGAAAGCGATTATCAGATTTTAAGCAAGATTTTTAATAGCGCTCGCCAAAATAATATAATTATTAAAAGGATCTTAATGAGTAACCAGCCAGCTAATAATGTTACTATTTTAGGTAGCGCGACAAATAAAATTAATGTTTCTACTTGGAAACAAAGTTTAGAAACCGCAGCAATTCTAAAAGATATTAATTTGCCCCTTCAATCTTTAGTAGAAACTCCCGAAGGAGTCACTTTTATATTAAATGCTAAATTATGAAACTCGTGTTTTATAATGGTGTTAACGAAATCGGCGGTAATAAGATTTTATTAGAAGATAAAAATACCGCTGTTTTTTTAGATTTTGGCAAAAGTTACAAAGAACATACTAAATATTTTGAGGAGTTTGTTAATCCGCGGTCAGTTCATGGCCTTAAGGATTATTTAGAACTAGATTTATTACCCCCTCAGATTTCTTTATATCGAGAGGATCTTTTAGAAATGTACCAAAAGGAAGAACCAAAAAAATTTCAAAAATTAAATCAACAAAAACAAAATATTGATGCTGTTTTAGTATCTCACGGTCATTTTGATCATGTGGGTTATTTATCCTTTCTTAAAGAAACAATTCCTGTTTTTGCTACCAAAGAAACTAAAGACGTGCTCGAAACTTATGCTGTTATTAAACCTTCATCTTTGGAGAATGAAATTCTTTATATTAATTTTCCTCATTCTTTGCCGGCTCCACAGCGCAAAAAAAAGAAAAGAAATTTTCACCTTATCAAAAATTTTAAACCATTTACTATGAAAAATTTAACCATTACTCCTATTTTTATTGACCACTCTATTCCTGGCGCTACGATGTATTTGATTCAGGGGTCAAAAAACTATTTATACAGCGGCGATTTTCGTTTATCAGAAATTCCTTTATCATATTTAAATTCCATCTATGATTTTTTGAAGAAGCAAAGAATAGATTATTTTTTATGTGAAGGCACGCGTATTACCGAAAATATTGTTTTGAGCGAAAAAGATGTTTTGGAAAAGGCCATCCATATTGCTCAAAATGTTTCTGGTTTAATTGTGGCTGATTATTCTTTAGCGGATATTACCCGCTTTAAAACCCTAAACCAGGTAGCCTTACTAACCAAACGCCGCCTCGCTTTGCCTTTTAATTATTTTGCTTATCTGGCTTATCTAAAAGATAAAAAAATAGATGTGGGAGATTTTTCTAATGTGGTTCTTTACGAAAAAAAGAAAGGCAATCTCAAAAAATGGGAAAGAGAGTTATTAAAAAAATACCCTTATATTAATTCTCAAGAAATTCGTAATAATCAAAGCAAATATTTAGTCATTTTGAATTTTTATCAAATTCAAGAACTAATTGATTTTGAGCCCAACAAAGACTCTTATTTTTTACGAGCAATCACTGAGCCCCATTCCGAAGAATCAGAAATTTCTGAAGAAAGATTTGCTAATTGGATTAAGCATTTTAAGATGCAGGGGCTAACTGAAGAAGGAAAATTTGAAAGAGTTCATATCTCTGGCCATATTTCCGGCAAAGAATTAGAGGAATTTATTTCCAAAATCAAGCCCGATGTGGTGATACCCATTCACACCGAGCACCCCGAAGAATTTAAGAAATTGCATAAAAACGTTAAAATAGTAGAAAAAGGAGAAACAATAACATTGTAATTTTCAATTATCAATTCTCAATTTACAATAAATTTTCAATGAATCAATTTCTAATGTTTGTAAATTGTAAATTGTAAATTATATTTATGATAATCGATGGCAAACAATTATCTCAAGAAATTATTGCAGAGTTAAAGAAAGAGCGAGAGGCTATTCCCAAAAAAATTCGTTTGGCTGTTGTTTTAGTGGGTAATGACCAAGCTTCTTTGTCTTTTATTAAACAAAAAGAAAAAATTGCCCAAGAGTTAAACATTGATTTTCGTTTGTATCAATATCCGGAAACCATCAAAACCAAAGAATTGCGTAAAAAAGTATCAGAAATTTGTCGTGTTACTTATAATCGGGGCATAGTGGTGCAATTGCCTTTGCCAAAAACCATAAATTCCCAAGTGGTTTTGAATGCCATTCTTCCTTTAAAAGATCCTGATGTTTTAAGCGAAAAAAATTTAGGTTCTTTTTATGTCAATCGTTTAACCATACTGCCGCCAGTAGTAGCAGCCATACAGTTTCTCTTAGAAAAATATCAAATTAATGTAGAAGGAAAAACAGTTCTTATCATCGGCCGCGGTCAATTAGTGGGCAAACCAGCAGCCTTATGGTTCATTAATCAAAGAGCGACGGTGATTAGTGCTAATAGTAAGACCCAAAATCTAAAGGATTTAATAAAAATGGCTGATCTTATTGTTACCAGTGCTGGTGTGCCTCATTTAATTACCGCTGAAATGGTTAAACCAAGTGCTATTGTTTTTGATGCGGCTGTGGTTTCCGAAGCAGGAAAATTAATAGGAGATTGCGATTTCGAATCTTTAAAAGATAAAGTCGCTCTTTTGACACCGGTCCCTGGTGGTTTGGGTCCTCTCGTGGTGGCTTTTCTTTTTAAAAACTTATTAACTTTAGTCAAACAGCAAAAATAGTGATATAATTGAAGAAGTCTCAAAAATTAAGTGATTATGTACGATATTTTAATCAAAAATGGTTTAGTTTATGATGGTTCGACAAATAAGCCAAGGACTCTTGATGTAGCAATAAAAAATAAACGAATTGTTGCTTTCGGTTCTTTTAAAAATGAACCAGCTAAAATTCAAATTAATGCCGAGAACCGATTTATCTGTCCTGGGTTTATTGATATTAATACTGATGCTGATCATGATTTAAGTTTGCTCAAGATGCTTCAAACCGAGAATTTTTTACATCAGGGAATTACTACTATTGTTGGCGGTAATTGCGGCGCTTCTTTGGCTCCTTTGATTTCTGGCTCTTTATCATCTATTACTAAATGGGTCAAATCTATCAATTGGAATATTGGCTGGCGTACCCTTAAAGAATTTTTATTTTTTTTATCTCAAAAAAAGTTAAGTATTAATTTTGCTACTTTGATTGGTTGGGGAACTTTGCGGCAAGATTTAACTCGCGATCAATTTCGGCCCTTAAGCAAAACAGAATTAGAAGAATTAAAATTTATTGTTAGTAATTCTTTAAAAGAAGGCGCCTTTGGCGTTTCTTTTGGTTTAGGTTATAACATCGAACAGCCCGTCGGCCTCAAAGAAACTTTAGAATTAGCTAAATTAGTTAAAAAAGCAAAAGGATATTTAGCCTTTCATTTAAGAGACGAAACTGATGGTTTCTTATCAAGTTTAAGAGAAGTTTTAGAAGTAGCAGAAAAAGAAAAAGTTTCTTTGGAAATATCCCATTTAAGAGTATTCGGCCAGGAAAATCTAAATAGCTTTCCCCAAGCTTTAAAAATGATTAAAAAATGCGAGACAGTTAATTTTGACATATCTCCTTACGATACTACAATTAAATCAGTGAATTTAGTTTTACCAGAATGGGCTACTATTGGCGGAAGAGAAGTTTTATTAAAAAATCTTCATGACAAAATTGTTCGTGAGAAATTAATTGAAGACATGAAAAGAAAAAAATATTTATATCAAGATTTAATTATTGCGGATAGCGGAGAGCGGTGGTGGTTTGCTGGCAAAAGTCTTAAAGAAATTGCTCAAGGTTTCAATTTAGGTTTAGAAGAGACATTATTAAAACTACTAGAATTATGTGAAAATCGTTTTTTGGTCTTAACAAAAACAATAACTGAGGATTTAATTGATGAGGGCATAATAAGTCCTAACTCTTTCATTACTTCTAACAGCGGTATTTATAATTTAAATAGCGGCGAAAAGGGGATTTGGGTTCATCCGCGTGCCTTTGGTACTTTTCCTAAATTTTTAAATGATTATGTAAAAGAAAAAAAATTAATATCTTGGGAAGAAGCCATTCATAAAATAACTGGCAAAGTCGCTGATAAAATTGGGTTGAAAAATCGTGGTTATTTAAAAGAGAATTATTTTGCTGATTTAGTTGTTATTAATCCGGAAAAATTAAAAGATAAAGGGACGATAGATAATCCATTCCAATACCCGGAAGGCATAGAAACAGTTATTGTGAATGGTGGTGTTGCTTATCAAAAAGGAATTTTAAGTCACGAGCGTTATGGCCAAATTCTAAGACATTGATAATTATAATTTTTAATTTTTGGTCATTGCGAGCGAGTCATAAGGCGAGGGTGGCAATCTTTAGGATTGCTTCACTATTACTTGAAATGATAAAAAGCATCACCGACTCAGGTTTGACGAAGACATAAAACGATGATATAATTCTTCAATCTTCTTTATTTTTATGCTTATTCGTCAATTAGGCATTGATTTAGGAACAGCCAATACTTTAGTTTTTATTCCTCAAAAAGGCATTGTTATTAATGAGCCATCAGTAGTGGCTATTTCTGCTGACGAAAATAAAGTTTTAGCCATTGGCTTGGAAGCCAAAGAAATGTTAGGTCGTACTCCAGAAATGATTAAAACTTACAAGCCCTTAAAAGATGGTGTGATTGCTGATTATCGTGTTACTGAAGCTATGCTTCGTTATTTTATTGATAAAGCCCTTGGATCTTTTAAAATTTTTAAACCCGAATTAGTGATTTCTGTGCCAGTGGGCGTGACTTCTACTGAACGACGAGCAGTTATTGATGCTGCTCGGGAGGCAGGTGCTAAGGAAGCTTATGTAGCCCGAGAACCGATTTTAGCTGCTTTAGGTGCAGGCGTACAAATTAATTCTCCTGGTGGCAATATGATTGTAAATATCGGTGGTGGCACTACCGAAGTAGCAGTAATTTCTTTAGGAGGAATAGTTGCTTGGGCTTCGGTAAGAATTGCTGGCAATAAAATGGATGAAGCGATTACAGAATATATTAAGAGAAAATATAATTTAGCCATTGGTGAAAGAACTGCTGAAGAAATAAAAATTCAAATTGGTACAGCTATTCCCTTAAAACAAAAAGAAGAATTAGAAATTAGAGGATTGGATTTAACAGAGGGTTTGCCTAAAAATATTGTTATTACTGCTAATGAAATTGCCGAAGCCATTGCTCCGCCTCTTAAGGATATTATTCAAGGGGTGAAAGCAGTTTTAGCGGAAACGCCACCAGAATTAGCAGCTGATATTATGGAAAGAGGGATGCTTTTAAGTGGCGGTGGCGCGCTTTTAAGAAATATTAATGAATTAATTACTAAAGTGACTGGTGTACCTAGCTTTGTTGCTGATGAAGCTATTTTTTGTGTAGCAAAAGGAACAGGTGTTATTTTAGAAAACCTCGACCTTTATAAAAAAAGCATTACTACCTACAAATAATCATCGCTCGCCTTTTCTTCTGCTTATTGGCAGGCCGTAAATTTTAACAACATTGGCATGATTCTTTTAGATAATAGGATAAAGACATTTTTAGAGGGGTTTTTTAATCCAGAAATAAAGCAAATTCAAAGCTTATTGTTTTACGGCGAAGAAAATATTGGTAAAAGAACAACTGCCCTAACTTTTGCTAAAGGATTATTATGTCAAGAAATAGAAAAATCTTTTGCTGGTTGCGAAAAATGTCAAAGCTGTTTGATGTTTGAAAAAAATCTCCACCCAGATTTTTTATTATTAGAACCTTTAAATGATGATACCAATATTAAAATTGAAAATGTCCGTCAGGCTATCGAATTTTTATATTACAAACCGCAGTTGTCTTCGTGGCGGTTACTCATTATTGATCAAGCCGATCGCTTAGATGAAAACGCTCAAAACACTTTTCTCAAAACAATTGAAGAACCGCCACCTCATACTTTGATAATTTTTATTACTTCTTATCCTCAGAAATTGTTGCCAACTATTTGGTCGCGGCTAATGCCAATTAGATTTCATCGTAGTTCTGTATTAGAGTTGAGCAATTTTCTCGTGAGTAACTACCAGATTGATTTAAAAAAGGCCCAGGAAGTCTCTCAATTAGCTCATGGTAAAGTAGGATTAGCGATTAAACTATTGGATTCCTCTTATTTGCGAACGGTCAAAAATCAACGAAATTCCTTAAATAAATTATTAAAGAGCGATTTTACTCAACAAAGCAAAGATATCAGAAATTTATATCAGGATAGGAATGAAGTGATCGCTACTTTAAAAAATTGGTTAGATTTATTGCACTCAGAATTACAAGAAACAAATGATACTAAGCGAGTAAAATTAGCCAAAGAACTTCTTAAAGCCTTTTATTTAATTTCTGAATCTAACACTAGTAGTAGATTATTATTAGAAAATATTTTTTTAAATTATGCTCACTAATAATTTTCTTAAAAATTTTGAGGAGAAAGCCAATATTTTAATCACTCAATTTAGCGAAGATATTTTAGGTTTACGAACAGGTCGTCCCTCAACTGCTTTAGTGGAAAATATTAAAGTGGAGTGCTATAATACTCAATCACCTTTAAAACACCTTGCTTCGCTAACAATCGTTTTGCCCAATAT
>JAAZNP010000018.1 GCA_012798235.1 Parcubacteria group bacterium | reverse complement strand
TTATAAATTGACGGTATGTAAAAATGGCTGATATCTATCTTAATTGTAACTATATCTTCAATACCTAATTCACTAACATAGTTATGAACAACTCTAAAATCTCCTATGTTAAATGCAAAAAATATTCTAATATTATTGTATTTTTTATTTTTAATTAGATTAGAAATGCAATTTAAAAAAAACAATATTCCGTTTGGTCTCTCGCACGAACCTGCATATGTAATTAAAAGTTCATTTTCTTTGATAATTAAATTATTTAGTTCAAAGTAATTATAAGTTTTAAGATTAAAAATATATTCATCGATACATGTAATAGTAGGAGAACTTCTTATAATTTTAGATTTTGGCATTAATGCACTATATTTATTTTCTAGGTAACTTGATATAACAAAAAGTTTATTAATATTTTTAAGGTTATGGTTAAACATTTCTCTATTTAAAATTGCAAGACTTCTATATAAAGAAAATTTTTTATTATCATACTTTCTACCTACTTCATCTACAACTTCAACAAATAATTCTTTTTTATATTTTTTGCAAAATTTTACTACTACTGCGGTATCTAACCAACGATCTCCAGTTAATAATACTTTGTCATAATCTTTATAATTTTCTAAAGTTTTATGTAATTGGTATAATGTTTTAATTTGTTTAAGAATTGAAAATATAGATTCTTTTTTGCGAGAAGGTTTAGTTAAAAATTCAATGTGTTCTTCTACTGTATTAATTGATTCTATTTTAGGCCAAGGGTAAGTTACTAAAACTTTAACATTTACACCATTCTTAATCAGTCCATTTGCTATCATTCTTACACGTTTACCCCATGAACTTGATGGGTAGTTTGCTCGTGTAATAATTAATAATTTCATGATTTTAAATCATATAAATTTATATTTTACATATAATATTATACTATATATCAACAAATTCCATTAAAAAGAGCTTCTCTAAATTCATTTCGAACAATTGATGCTGAATGTCTTTTTTCAACTAAAGACATTGCATTTTTTGCTATTTTTTCTCTCAGATTAGAATCTTCAATAAGCGTAATAATACCATTCTTTAGATAGTTTAGATCCCTAGTGCTAATAACTAAAGCACATTTATTTTGAATCGCATATTCAGTTAAAGCAATATTTTTTGGTGCATAAACTAATATAGGTACACCTGAAGCCATATATTCTGTAGCTTTCGTTGGTATTGAATATTTAATAAAATCACGGGTTGAACTATCAAAATCAAGTGGTAAAAATAGGATGTTGGCCGTTGATAATAATTCTGGAACTTTATCGTGAGGAACAGAAGGATGTATTCTAACCCTTGAAATTTTTTCAAATTGTCTTTTCAAATTCATATTATAATCAGGAGTGAAGATCTCAAATAATAATTCATAACCATTAATATTAATTTCTTGAATTGCTTCAACCATATCGTAGATACTTTTTTTAGTCGCTATACCAAATCTTCCTATATATAAAATTTTGATTTCTTTATCGATATTCCAGTTTGACTTCTGGAATTTTGACCAGCTTGAAATTTCTACATGGTTATGAAAATAAAGGAAATTTTTTTTATATCTTTTTTGATACTCTATTGCCATATACTCACTAATACACATTAAAACAGTTGCTTTATTTATTAAATGCAAAAAATATTTCTCCATTCTTCTACGACTAATGAAAGACAAAAATCCATGCCTGTAAATCGTTTTTGGCCAATCATCCATAATATGAATTGCTAATGGTTTGTTTAAAATTGAAGATAATTCTGAAACCATGACAGCAATATTAACATCTGCTAATTGAGTATAAATTATATCAGGGTTAAATTCTTTTATCCAAACAAGTAAACCATGGGGAATTTTTTTGATTCTTAAGAAAGGTAAAATACCGAATTTTTCAAATAATTTAAAAATTATATTTATTATTCTTTTATTTTTAGTTACTTTATAATTCGGTTTTGACAATTTTAATTTTTCTAAATTAATTTCACCAGATCTTGATTTATATAATTTTGAAATTGGATATCTCCAACGTTTTAAACCATAAATTTTATCGCAAATAACATTATACGAAACATGTTCATAGTTAGAGACCACAGATGCTATTTTATCTTTTGGCCAACCTTTAAAAAGGTTTATTAAAGTAACACAACCACCTGAAAAAGTGTTAAAACCTTGACCAAAAATTAATACTCTTGGATAATCTTTAGGCATAAATTAATTATAATGAATTTAAAAATGATATTAGTTCTTCTGTTTTAACTTTAGCAGAAAATTTTTCTTTTATATAATTTCTGCCATTATTAGCAACTAGTTTGGCATAACTGTAATTTTTTATAATGAATTCAATTTTTTTTGCATAAAGATCAACATTATTTGGAGGTACAAAAAAAGCATGAATATTATCTTTGATTTCTTTTGTA
>JAAZNP010000017.1 GCA_012798235.1 Parcubacteria group bacterium | reverse complement strand
GCCTTACGCAGAATATTACCCCCGTAGGTCTCGTTAACTGCAATCTTTGACATTGCAAAATCGGCCTGACTTAGAACAACTCCCTGCGAGTTAATACGAATAAAAATTTCCGTAACGGTATCGATATCCAGATCGGAGTTAAGCTCAATTAAACCGATGTGATTGTTTACAATGCCTTTTAAAAGCTCGATGTTTTTAAATATCTGATCCTTATTGAAGTCGGCATTTTTAGCGCAGTACTCATCAATAAAGATCAGTAACAAAAAATTGGGGTGAAAAATTTCAGCAATATCCTGTATCCATTGCTTATCCTTTTGAATGGCAGAGTTCGACACCTCAAACCTCTTTTCAACGGGATGAAAAGCAATAACTATTTTCCTTTTTTGGTATTCCTTATCAATAATCTCTTTACCCAGCAACGAAGCCATAAGTGCCGTAACGCGTTGCTGACCATCAATTAGTATCCTTTTCCCGGTAGCGCTTTTTCCATCCTTGAGACGTACATTGGGGTTGCGCCATGCAATTATGTACCCCACCGGGTAGCCGTTGTAAAGCGAGTCAATAAAATCGCGTACTTTAGTAGCATCCCACACAAAGGGACGCTGAATTTCGGGAATGGCTATCTCCCCGATCTGTATCCAGGTTAGAATGGTTTGAATGGGATACTGATTTACTGAATATTTCTGAATTGACATAGAAAAAAAATTATTATTAATACAAACAAAAATAATTACACTCAATGGTAATAACTATAACATTACATATTAATACGCAAGTATCAGGCAAACAACATGTGTTGAACCTATAGATTAGCACTACTGGCATATTTAACTAGTCCAAAATACTCCTTTGCGTTTGATACTTTAACTCCTAGTTCCCTAATACTTCTCTTTACTCTGCTATTTTCGTCAAGTGGTGGGTGGGTTTCAAAAATATTTAGTAAAAAATTATGGCATCCAATAAATGATTCATCAGCTATGAAAAATGGAAGAATAATGTTGAAAAACATCTCTCTCTTTCTACTAATACCAATGCCTTTAAATGCCATTATTTCTTCAACTATTTTTTTGGGTGATGCTGTAGCAGCCTCTTTGCACGTCTTCTCAATCCGTTCACGAAAATACCTGTAAATTCCATTTTCAGTGGATTGGGCAAGTAAATGAGAAATATCAGAAATCCTTTTATCGGGGAAATTGGCTGGGCGAATAGCTTTAAATGACCAAAACGATTTTTCAAATTTCAACGATTTATCAATATTTGCGGGAAGTTCCGACGAATCCTGTAAGAAACCAGCACGGTATAATAGCACTTTCTCAATAAGGTGCTGCGATTTGATTTTTTGAATTTCAGTGTAAGGTGTAAGTAATGCCAACTCTAAAAACTGCACTTTATTTTTGGGGTAGCCCAGGGAAAGCATAATTTCACGGTAGAGCGCTTCATCGGGTAAGGCAATATTTAAGAGATTTTTCATTCGCTGGATTTTTTCCTCAAGCCATTGATTGCCTAATTTATTTAAAATTTCTTTGGTCATAATCTTTTATTTAATGACGCAAATTAGCGGGCATTTTCCCCTCACTCACTCTTAACCTTATCCTGTTGCCTTTACCATCTCTGCCACAGCCCAGTAAACTTATTTGTGTTATTCTTCGGATTAGCCAAAGGCGTCAAAAACAATTTCGTCTATTACTTTTATGTTAGGCAATGGATTGGGCTCATGCTCGCATATGGGTTTTGTTTTGTCAAAGCCGAGTTAGGTTATTTCATTTCTCAAACATATTACAATTTTCCTGTTTTTCTTGTAGGAGCTTTATCATATTCTCCCTGAGGTTCATATAACCAAAAATTTATTGGGTAATCTGGTTGTGGCGTCCATAAATGTTTGTTAGTTTTTAAACTGACTCCAAGTTTATGTTTCTTACAAAGTTCATCCATTTTTTTTATTAAAAGAAATCGATTGACTTTTGTTTTATTATAATCTTCTGTTGTATTCTCAAATTCTTCAAATAAAAATTTTTGATTTTTAGTATTTTCCTTAGATATAAATCTTAAGCATTCTAAGCCGTATAAAATAGAAAACCAATGAAAACCCGCAAACAAATCGGCAAGTTGAACCAATGGTTCGTTATGCGAATTTTTCTGTTCTAACGCTATAAAATTTAATTTAAATCTTTCTTCATTGAATAGCTTCAGCAGCCCAACCTCTTTTCTTGGAAATTTTGTAGAATTCAAATAATCTTTAATTTCTTCCCAATTATAAGCAGAATTTTCATCTGGATAAAATTCCCATTTTAGTTTGCTCCATCTTTCGCAACAATTTCTTATAAGCTTGTAATACATTCTTTCTACATTTCTGAAATCATCTCTGCCTAGAATATTATGCCTTGAATCTTGTAAATCATATGTTAGAATGTCTATTCGTATTCTTTTATTTTTCGCAAACTCAACAGCAACATTAATAAATCGTTCAGCAGTGTTAATTTTAGGTCTGTGGGTCTTTACTTCAGTAAATTTGAGTTCATTAATTTTATTTATTTTTAAAATTTTAAATAATTCTTCTCTTAAATTTTGTAAGTTTTCTTTGTTTCCTGAAATTACACAAATAGACGTATATCTTTTATCTTCGCTGAGCGACTCATCTGAATAAAGTTGATATACTTCTTGGTTCATTTTTTATTACTTAGAATTTTTTATTATACAATTTATGTCACACACTCCTTGCCTTATCCAGCCTTGCTTTTACCAGTTCGGCTACTGCCCAGTAAACCTCTTTTTGTTCCTCTTCGGTTAAGCCCAATGCATCAAAAACAATGTCGTCTAATTCTTTTCTGTCTGGCAATGGATTGGGCTCCTGCTTGCGAATGGGTTTTGTTTTGTCAAAGCCGAGTTCTTTAAAAATAGAATTTGGTCTATATTTCAATATTTTTTCTGGAATTTTTATATTCAAAAATGCTTTAGGATTAATAACTATTAGTGGTTTCATTTCTGGTGCATAAGTTTGTAAAGCTCCTTCACCTAATCCAGTTCTACCATAAATCTCAACCATTAAATAATTTATAGAAGTGTTTAAAACAAAGGATAATTTATAAGAGTCTTCGGGATAAATTATATAATAATATGCGTGGTCAACCATTAAATGTTCTTTATTCAATGGGAAAAGAAATCTTTCATTAAAAAATTGATTGAATAACACATCTGCATCTGGTAATTGCTGTAAAATAAACCATTCCATTCTTCCTTTACAAGTAGGATTTTGATAAAATTTTTTAGTCTCCCCCCACTCAATATACTCCAAAGCCTTTGTTCCTTTTAATTCTTTTTTACTCTTATGACACATAAGAACAAGGTAATTCAAATCTTCTATTCTTACCATTATGGTTTTTAATTCTCTCGGGCTTTTTATTACCGGCTTTAAAAACTCTGCTTCAATTTCTCCTTCCCAGCCAGCACCGTTTTTTACTCTTATAAGTGCCTGAGGGTTTTTCTCTGCTATTTCTACTACTTCTTTAACAGTCATCTCAACTGGTTTAAGGTAAAAGAATCCATTGGCTCCAGTTTTAATTCCAAATCTTACCTCCGCAATATCTCCCAATCTTACCAGCTTATCTTTTCCTTTTTCCAGAATTTTAAAATAGATCTCTGGTGCTCTCAAATACTTTCCGCCCCATTTGTTACCAATGTAGGGCAGGGTTTCTAATGAGTGTTCTAATGCCAATTCTGAATCTTCAGGATATTCTACGCCTTCTTCAAGTAGTTCTTTCTTACTTTTTGGATAAATTCGATAAACTGGATTATCAAAAACTGGTGTACTTGTTTTTTCTAATTCTTTTAGTACTAATGGACTTATCGCCTCTTCAAATGGCTTTTTGAAGGCAATAAACTTTAAAACAGAATCGTCAGGTTTTGTTTCTGGCTTTTGTATTAAAACTATTATTGTGTTTACATCAGCATGTTTAAATGATCTTTTTGATATATTATCGATAATATATAATGGTTTCATGTTTTTTAAGAGAAACTCCTGCAATCCAGAGCCATAACCAACATCAAGCCAGCTGTTGGAGTTAATAAAACAGAATATGCCGTTATTGTTCAAAAGCGACAAGCCCTGAAAGTAAAAGTAAACATACAGGTCGCTTTTCCTATCAATTTTTTTAACATCGTTCCAAACATTTTGGGTAGCCTTTATGAGCTTTTCCTTGTATTGCTTTTTGATATCTTTCCATTCATCGGGTGAGTAATCAGCCTCATTCTCTAAGGGTGGTGCAATAAGTTCCTGCCGTACATAGGGTGGGTTGCCAATTACTATATCAAACCCACCGTTTAAGGCAAAGACTTCGGCAAAATCAAGTTCCCAAAGAAAATAGTCTTTTTTTTGGTTCTTGTCAATTTCAGAAAGCGCTTTCTGATACTTTTCAAGATCAGCCTGTAACTGATCAACCTCCGCACCAATTTGTTTTTCTAAATTTTTCGATTTAGTG
>JAAZNP010000016.1 GCA_012798235.1 Parcubacteria group bacterium | reverse complement strand
CGATTTAAATAAAAAAAATTTAATATATATTCCTGTGGGGGTAGCTTTTGATTTTATTGCTGGTACAAAAAAACAGGCTCCTAAATGGATGCAGAATTTTGGCTTAGAGTGGTTGTTTAGGTTAATGAACGAACCTTTCAGACTATGGAAAAGATATATCGTTTATGGCCCAATTTTTATTGGATTGATAATTTCTCAGAAACAGGGGTTTCTTAAAGGATAAAAATATTAAAAAATAGCAAAAATTTAAACAAAAATTAAATCAATCCTAATGGGTTAATTGATGCTTATTTTTAATAAGTCCTATTTTTTTTAAAAAAATAGATACTAAATCTTTTTTGAATAACGATTGATTTAATCTTTTCCTAATAAAATATGTTAATCTTCTTTCAAATAAATAAAGTGATTGTTTTTTTTCGATTTCTTCCCAATTAACTAATTTATCAATATTTTTAGCTTTATATTTTATGAAATTATTTACACAATTTTTTATTTCTTTTCTCCCCATCTCTTTAGATTTAACAGCGAAATTAAACCAGGACGATTGTGCTGATCTTCGGTAATAACCTAATGTTTTATTTATATAAGCAAATTCTCCAACAAGAGACATACTTAAATATGTCGGCAAGTCAATAAAAGGATAATTTTTATCAGATTTAAAACCTCCAATTTTTACTAAAGCGCTTTTCCTAAAAATTACAGTTTGAGATCCAATATCAAAATGCAGAGTTAAAAAATTAAATAATATTGATCCAACTGGTATATTATTAAGAAAATGTTTTTTGAACTTTTTATAATGTTTAAGATATATAGATAGACCATTTTGGTCTGTCATTATCCAATTCCCATAAGACATTACTACTTTTTTATCTTTAAATACTTTTATCTGGACCTCCAATTTATTATGTGGCCAAAAATCATCTCCTTCTAAAATAGCAATAAAATCTCCTTTGGCCAATCGTAAAGCTTGATTATATGTTTCTTGTAGTTTATTAATGCCCCAATTTTTTTTATGCTTAATTACTTTGATTCTATTATCCTTGTGCGCGAATTGAGTTATAATTTGATTTGTTGAATCTGTTGAACAATCATCTATTATTATTAATTCCCAATATTTATATGTTTGTCTTTGTACTGAATTAATACAGCTTGAAATATAACATTCATGATTATAAGTAGGTGTAATTATAGAAACAAAATATTTTTTCCCCATAAATTACTATATTTCTAATAGAGTGAATAACATTTCTTTCCAAAAAAATAAAATTTTTATTTTTTTTTTAATTTCTTTATTTCTTTTTAGAATGCCAAATTTTCAGATATTTGGTGGTTTAATGCTTCATTCTGTAGCTGCTCTTATCTGTATTTTTGTTTTTATTGTTATTTTTTTTGTTTTTAACAATACATACAACAATAAAAAAAAACACGTAGAGCATACATTAATTCTATTACTCTTCTTAGTTCAAAGCATTTCTGTGACTCAAAGCACTAATATAATAGCTTTTTTATTAGTATACAAAAATATATTAATTAGCCTAATCTTTTATTTTCTTTGTTGTTTTTATTCAAACAAAAATATTAAGATTTTTTATGTATTAATTCTTCCAATTTTACTGAATATTGCATATCAATTTGTACTTATAATTTTTCCCTATTTAGCGGTGAATTTTTATCAAAATAATCTCGATTCTGTATTAGCTAATTTAAACAGAGGAAGATTGTATATGCAATCATATGATGAGATATATATTCCTTTTTTATTCCTGTTTATTAGTAAAAAAAAATATAAAAGATATCATTTGCCATTTTTTATATTAATAATTTTAATTGGTACATTTTCTTATATTTCTAACTTTAGAAGCAGAGTATTAATGTATTTATTATCTCTTTTATTATCAATAATTTTGATTTATAAGCAATCTTTTTATAAAAAGATTGTAATTTTTTTATTATTTGTGTAGATAGGAATATTTGGATTTATTATTTCAAACCATTTTTTTAATTATTCTTTATATGACAGATTTAATGATATTAACAGACCAGAAGAGGTGAATAGCGTTGAATTCCGCTTAAACCAAATAAAAACAGCTTATTATATAGGTACAAATAAAATATTTGGAGTCGGTCTTGGAAATTATTATGATTTTTTAACAAAAAAAATAGATCCTTCCTTATCAACATCAGAAAAACTTATAAAAATTGGATCTGAAGAATATGTCCATAATATTTTTGGTTCTACTATGGCGGAAACAGGTATAATAGGGCTTTCTATTTTTATAATACTTCTTGCCTACTTTATTAGGAGAGATATACAATTTATCAAAAAAAGAGATAACATATATAAAATAGCAATTATTATTTCATTTTGGTCACTTTTTAGTTATAGTTTGTTTAATCCAGCTGTTTCTATAAATTATCAGATAATTTTTTTTGGGTTGAGAGGTTTATTTTAGTTAAAAATAAAATATCTATTTTTTGTACCCATCAAGTAATCCAGCAATAAGGGCATAGTAAGCAGGCTTTTTTTCGTAATTTTTATCGTAAAGTGTAGTATTATTATTAGGATTACCTCCTTCCCAAGTTGGATCATTATATATAGATACATCATCAGTCGCTTGAAAAACAACAAAAAGTTTTACCCCTACTTCAGAAGCAACTTCACCTAGCATACGTTCTATTTTAGCCTGTTCTGCAAGTCTCGCTTGATTATCACCAGCAAATTTTCCCATTTTAATAGCTGACTCAGTTATATAAATAGGCATAGAATAACTTTGTAATCCTTCTATCAACATTTTTTTTGTCGGGGGTTTTTCTCCATTTATCACCAATTCAATCCCAACTCCATCAATCAATTTTTGATTGTAAAGCTCTTTTGCCAGTGTTAATGTCGAGTTATACTGGGAACCGTTTTTTGTTTCATTATCAAAACTACTAATAATTAGTTTTGCTTCTGGATAAGCTTTTCTTGCTGCAAGTAAAGCTGTAGTTATATATTCTTTTCCCGCAATACTCCAAAATGAATCTCTAAACATCGGTTCGTTAACAACATTTATTACTGGCGGTGAACCTTTATTTGCTGTTTTTATATTTGCGACGATAGTCGTTACATGCTTATCAATTAAGCTTAATAATTCTGTTTTACTTTTTCTCTTAGTCCAAGAAGGAACTTCTCCACTTCCCCAAATTATTGGGTGAACGATTGTACCCATATCTTTTCCAAGTTGTGCTTGGCTCATACCAAATTCAATATCTTCGTAATTAAAAAAACCTTCTTTAGGTTGAGAACGAGTCATACCTGCCCATACTCCACCATAATTAAAATTATTATTAACGATATCTGTAACTTTCTGTATTTCTGGCCAAGTAATATTATTACTTCCTCCATAAAAACATCCTGTTGGAATATTTACAATTTCGCCGATTATTTTTGGAGTTGCATTTTTCCACACCCACATCCCCGTTTCTTGATTTTGCGTAGCTATCATAAGCGGATATCCGTCGTTGGTGACGGCGACTTTGAAGGTCTGGCCGTCGGCACCGGTTAAAGTGCGTATATTCTCAGGTTTTATTATCTCAGCCATAACTTGGG
>JAAZNP010000015.1 GCA_012798235.1 Parcubacteria group bacterium | reverse complement strand
TTTATATCATTTTTTGTTATAATTATTCTAAGAATGAAAAGAAAACTTAAAATAGCGGTTTTGGCTGGCGGACCTTCATTCGAGCATGAAGTTTCTTTAAGCACGGCTCAGGGGGTCATGAAAAATCTGAATCCACAAAAATATAAGGCGCGATTAATTATTATTGATAAAAAAGGAAAGTGGCCACTTGACCCCTTAAAAATTAAAAAACAATTTGATTTATGTTTTATTGCCATGCACGGTGAATATGGTGAGGACGGCACTATCCAGGGATTGCTTGAGGCTTATCAAATTCCTTATACTTGTTCTGGAGTTTTAGCTTCATCTTTAGGAATGGATAAATGGCAGGCGCAAAAAATCTTTACCTTAGAAGGCTTTAATGTTCCTGTAACTTATTTAATTGATTTAAAAACTCCACGGCAAAAAATAAACAAAATAATCAAGAAATTAAAATTGCCAGTAGTTATAAAACCAAGACATGTGGGTTCTAGTGTTGGCATCAGCATTGTGAAAAATAAAAAATCTATTTCCTTAGCTTTGAGGAAGGCTTTTCAGTATGATCAAGAAATTTTGATTCAAAAATATATTAAAGGCCGAGAAGTAACTTGTGGTGTTTTGGATCAGGGTAGTTTAGAAAGCGCTTGGCCCTTGATACCCACAGAAATTATTCCCCAGAAAGACGCTTTTTTTAATTATCGAGCTAAATATATGCCAGGCGCGAGTTTAGAAATCACGCCCCCAAAATTACCTGCAACAATTATTAAAGAGATTCAAAAACAGGCTTTATTAGCGCATAAAGTTATTGGTTGTTCTGGAATGTCGCGCACTGATTTTATTTTTGATAACAGAAAATTATGGATTTTAGAAATTAATACCATTCCCGGATTAACACCAACGAGTTTAGTGCCCCAAGAAGCCCAAGCCATGGGTATTAATTATTCCCAGATGCTTGATATTATTATTGGAGCTGCTCTTAATAGATTTAAAAATAAATGCATTTAAATATTTTTACACCTTTGGAATTATTTATTATCGTCCATTTTATTGGTGATTTTGTGTTGCAGAATAAATGGATGGCTTTTTATAAAAACGGTTCTCTGCTAAGAAGGGGAGTACATAGTTTTGTTTATGCTATTGTTTTTTTGCCCTTGCTTCTTTATTATCCAATGTCATTTATTGGATTAAAACTTTTTATTCTTTTTTTGTCCCACTTCATTATTGATAATGAGAAAATTATTATATTTTTATTAAACAAAATTAAAAAAATCAAACCTGGTGATTTTAACGAAGCAATTTGGCGGATTATTATTTTGGTAACCGACCAACTGTATCATTTTTTATTTATTTTAATTATTTTAATGTTTTAATTCTATGGAACAATTACCAAAAATAGTTATTCCCGAAGAAGAATTAATTTATGAATATTTTCGGTCTTCGGGGCCCGGTGGTCAAAACGTTAATAAAGTTACCACCGGCGTGAGAATTCGTTTTAATATTGAACAGAGTAAAGTTTTTGCTCCCGAACAAAAACAAAAAATTAGAGATGCCCTGAGAAATAAAATTAATGAAAACGATGAATTATTAATAGAAAATGAGGAAACCCGTAGCCAGTCGCAGAATAAAAATAATGCTTATGAAAGATTAATTGAACTTATTACCGAGGCGCTCGAAGAAGAAAAAGAAAGGATACCGACTAAAGTGCCTGAAAGTAGCAAACGAAAAAGAATAGAGGAAAAAAAGAAAATTGGCGAAAAGAAAAAACTGCGTCAAATAAAACCAGAAGATTTTGAGTAAAAATTTTTATTACTCGCAATGAAGAAAATAATCGTTATTCTTGTTGGCTGTTTGGCTCTTCTGCTCCTCAGAGCGAATTTTATTAATGAACAAAAGAATATGGTAACCACGACCACTACGAGCACAACTCTAAAAGAAGAAAAACCAATAGCGATTACGTTGCCTCGAGATAAATTAGTTCAAGGAGATACTTTAGTTGTAAAGGTAGATAATTTTAAAGCAGGACAAAAAATTACCGGAGAATTCGATCAGAAAAAATTTGATTTTATTCCGACGGAAGATAACGAAAAATTGATTGGTGTGATTGGTATTGATGTCAGAAAGACACCAGGGGATTATCCTTTAAAGATTTTTTTAAATAATGAAGAAATATTCAACAAAAAAATAACGGTTATGAAAGGCGATTTTTATACGACTAAATTTGTTTTGACTCCGGAATTAGAAAAACAAGGATATACTCAAAGTAATATCGTGCAAAATATTCAAACTAATGATGGTGTTTTAATTTATCAAGTTGTAAATAAATATACGCCAGAATCATATTTTAATAAATCTTTTATTTATCCCCTAGATTCGATAATTAAAGTAGGGGATTTTGGAGTGACAAGAAAAGAGGGCAATATTACTTTAAGACACTTGGGAGTGGATTTAGATGCACCTCAAGGAACGCCTATCTACGCTATTAATGATGGAGTTGTAAAATTTGCTCAAGATTTAATTACTTATGGCAAAACAATAATTATTGATCATGGTTTTGGTATCTATTCTTTGTATTTACATCTAAGCGAATTTAAAGTGGCGGTGGGTGATAAGGTTTTAAGAGGGGAGGTGATTGGTTTAACCGGCAGTACTGGTTATTCTTTGGCGCCCCATCTTCATTTATCAATTAAGATTAATGGCGCGAGCATTGATCCTTTAAAATTCATTGAGTTTGTCAACCAAGGTTTTTAAATGCTATAATAAAACAGGTCGAAAATTAATAATTAATTAAAAATATGTCAGGCTTTATTGATTTTATTAGAAAACAAGGCGTGATTGGTTTGGCTATCGGTTTTATTCTTGGCGGAGCAGTATCCAAATTAGTAAGCGCCTTAGTTGAAGATATTATTAATCCCATTATTGGATTGGCTTTAGGAAAAATTGGCAGTTTAAGCAATGCTATTTTAACTATTGGCCCAATTAATATTTTATGGGGTCATTTTATTAGCGTACTTATTGATTTTTTGATTATCGCTTTAGTGGTTTATTATGGATTTAAGGCCTTGCATTTAGATAAATTAGATAAAAAAGAGTAGATAATTTGATTTATGAAAAATAAAGTACTAACTAAAATAGTAGTTTTGATTTTAATTTTAGTTTTACTTCTCGGTGGAGCGGTGTCGTATTTATTTATGCTTATTACACCGGGGGGTAATCGAAAAGTAATTAGTGATAAAGAGAGAACGATTTTAATTTTTGAACCTCAAATTGAGCAGTCTTTAATTAGTCCTCTTAAAATTCTTGGTCAAGCAAAAGGAAGTTGGTATTTTGAGGGTCAATTTAAGGCTGAATTATACGATGAGCAGGGTAGTTTGTTGGGTACTACTCCTCTTCGTGCCCAAGGGGATTGGGCGACTGAAGATTTTGTGCCTTTTGAAGGAGAATTAGTTTTTTCCACGCCCACATCAACAAATGGGTTATTGAGATTTTTGAGTGATAATCCTTCTGGTTTGCCAGAGAATCAAAAAATTGTAGATTTGCCAGTAAAATTTGGCACAGTTTCTTCGCGTCAGGTTTTACTTTATTATTACAATCCCGAACGCGACCGCGATGAATCAGGTAATATCAAATGCAGCCGTGAAGGATTAGTTAGTGTGCCTCGAGAAATTCCCTTAACTAAAACACCAATTCAAGATACTATTAATCTTTTAATTGCTGGTTCATTGACTGAGGAAGAGAAATCTCAAGGTGTTACTACCGAATATCCGCTAGAAGGATTTTCCTTATTGGAAACCAATCTTAAATCCGACGGAACTTTAATTTTAAAATTTAAAGATCCTTTAAATAAAACTTCTGGTGGTGCCTGCCGTGCCGGTATTTTATGGTTTCAAATTGAAGCCACAGCCAAGCAATTTCCTGAAGTAAAAAAAGTAGAATTTTTGCCCGAAGAGCTTTTCCAGCCCTAATCAACAATTATTAAAAAATTTTGAAACCATCGTCTGAAAATTTAATTCAAGAATTAATTGGGAGTAATTATTTAAAAACGCCTCAAATCATTGAGGCTTTTTCACATATCAAAAGAGAGGATTTTGTTTTGCCTGAAGAAAAAGATTGGGCTTATGTTAATGATGCTTTGTCCATTGGTTATAATCAGACAATTTCCCAGCCTTTAGTAGTGGCTTTGATGCTCGAACTTTTAAATCCTCGGCCCGGAGAGAAAATTTTAGATATTGGCTCTGGTTCTGGTTGGACAACTGCTTTGTTGGCTTATTTAGTAAAACCCAAAGGTAAAGTTATTGCGATAGATATTATCAAAGAATTAGTAGCATTTGGCGAAAGAAATGTGGGGAAATACAATTATATCAAAAAGGGGATAGTAAAATTCTTCTGCGCAGATGGCAAATTAGGCTATGAAAAAGAAGCGCCTTATGATAAAATATTAATATCTGCTAGCACTTTTGAAATTCCTGAGACATTATTTAAACAATTAAAAGTAGACGGGAAAATGGCTTTACCAATAGGAGAATCAATAGTTTTAATTACCAAAACTTCTCCTACGGATTATTTAAAGCAAGAATTTCCTGGTTTTGTTTTTGTGCCTCTTGTGTAATAAATTAATAAAAAAATAAAAATATGAATGAATATTATACAATTAATTCTTTGCTAGCTTCCAATCCTTTGCTTTTGTATTCTGTTTTGGCTTGGTCTTTGGCATGGAAAGGTTTGGCTTTATGGAAATCAGCGCAACGCAAAGAAAAAATTTGGTTTGTTGTCTTATTAGTTCTTAACACCCTTGGTTTATTAGAAATTTTATACCTTTTTGTTTTTAGTAAATATATCAAAGTAATAAAAGAAAACAAAGAAGAGAAAAAAGAGGAATCGATTTAAATCTTATGGATTATTCCAAATTAAAAATTGGCGATAAGACACCTGATATTATTTTCGCTTTAATAGAAATTCCCCGCGGCTCTAGTAATAAATATGAATTTGATTTACAGTACGAAACCATTAGATTGGACCGAGTTTTGCATTCAGCTGTTTATTATCCCGGGGATTATGGTTTAGTGCCAGAAACAATTTCTGATGATGGCGATCCGGCTGATATTTTAGTTATTATTTCTCATAAAACTTTTCCCGGCTGTCTTTTAAGAGTTAAGCCAATTGGTTTATTACTAATGGAAGATGGTGGGAAAAAAGATTTTAAGATTTTAGGCGTGGCTTATGATGACCCTGTTTATACGAATATTAATAGTTATAATGATTTACCCAATCATTTAATAAAACAAGTGGTTAATTTTTTTGAAACTTATAAAGTTTTGGAAGGTAAAACAACTAAAGTCTTAGGTTGGGAGGATGCAATAACAGCTAAAGAATATATTCAAAAAGTGCATAATAAATATTTGCAAAGTAGGAATAAACCATAAAAGATATGCGCTGGTATCGCTTTGTGGTTTCTGATGATTTCAATAAAAAGTATATTAGGATTATTGATCCGGTTATTTTAAACCAGTGGCAAAAAGTTTTGAGGTTTAAATCTGGTGACGAAGTGATTTTGGTTAACGGCCAAAATAAAGAAGCAATAACTAAAATTATTAGTATTAACAATGATTTTGCGGAAGGAGAAATTATTGAAGTAAGAGATAATCAAAACGAACCTCAAATAGAAACTATTTTATACTGCGCTATTTTAAAAAATGAAAATTTTGAATGGGTGGTACAAAAGGCAACAGAAATTGGCGTTAAAGAAATTGTTCCTTTGATTACGAAAAGAACCATTAAATTGAATCTAAGAAAAGATAGATTAGAAAAAATTTGTCAGGAGGCAACCGAACAATCAGGCCGAGGCATGGTGCCAATTATCAATAACCCTATTAAATTTGAAGAAGTTGTGAGATTTGCTAAGAACAATGATGTAAATATTTTTTGTGATCCAAATGGTGAGATTTTTCACAAAAATATTATTAAAAGTAAATCGAAAATCGGAATATTTATTGGCCCTGAAGGTGGTTGGGATGAGGACGAGATGTTTATAGCCAAACATAATGATTTTAAAATTATTTCTTTAGGAAAATTAATTCTTCGGGCTGAAACAGCAGCCATCATTGCTTCTTATTTAGTGATAAATTCTTAAGTTTAATAATATGATGAAGTTTAATTTGCTTAAAAAAACAGATAAACAGTTATATCAGTTGGTAGAGCAAGAACTAAAAAGGCAGAAGCAAACCATTGATCTTATTGCTTCGGAGAATTTTGTGCCCGAAGCTATTTTTGAAGTTTTGGGTTCTCCTTTAACCAATAAATATTCTGAAGGCTATCCTCATAAAAGATATTATCCGGGCAATGTTTATTATGATGAAATTGAAGAATTGGCGCAGCAAAGAGCGCTTCAGGCTTTTAAATTAGACCCTAAAAAATGGGCGGTTAATGTTCAACCTTATTCTGGTTCTCCGGCTAATTTAGAAGTTTATAATGCTTTATTACAGCCAGGCGATGTATTTATGGGCATGAGTTTAACTAGCGGTGGTCATTTAACCCATGGCCATAAAGCCAATTTATCCGGAAAATTATATAAATCAATTCAATACAATTTGAACCCCAAAACAGAATTAATTGATTATCAGGAAATTGAAGATTTAGCAAACAAATATCATCCTAAAATAATTGTTTCTGGATTGACTTCTTATCCGCGTAATATTGATTTTGAAAAAATCAGTCAGATCGCTCATTTAATAGGAGCTTATTCTATGGCTGATATTAGCCATATAGCGGGTTTGGTTTTAGCTGGTTTATCTCCTAATCCTTTTAATTCCTGCGATATTGTGATGACTACTATTCATAAAACTTTACGAGGGCCACGCGGAGCGATTATCTTCATTAATAAAGAATCAGAAATTGCCAAGAAAAATCAAATTGATTTGGAAGGAGCAATTAATAAATCGGTATTTCCGCAGATGCAAGGTGGGCCTCATAATAATGTCACGGCAGCCATTGCTTTAACGTTTAAATTGGCACAAAGCGCTTCTTTCAGGAACTATCAAAAACAAATTATTAAAAATAGCCGAATTTTAGCCCAAGAATTAAAAAAAATAGGTTTTCGTTTAGTTACCAATGGTACTGATAATCATTTGATGATTTTAGATTTAAGAAATCTTGGTATTTCTGGTATGGAAGCGGAAACTTTATTAGACCAGGCAGGTATTGTGGCCAATCGTAATGTTGTGGTAGGGGATATGAGCCCTTTTCATCCTTCTGGAATAAGAATCGGCGTTCCGGCTGTAACGACTCGGGGTATGAAAGAAAAGGAAATGAAAAAAATCGCCGAATTTATCTATTTAGTTTTGATAAAAAAAGAAAAACCAGTTATAATCAAAAGAGAGGTAGAAAAATTATGTAAGAAATTTCCAATCTATTAATATGCAAACTATTATTGTTGGTGATAAATTAGCAGAAAAATTAGCGCAATATCTTCGATTAGATGTTATTACTATCGAAGAAAGAGTTTTTCCTGATGGCGAAATAAAACCTAAATTAAAAAAAGAGATTAAAGCTGATAATGCTGTTTTATTATTACAAAAACGTGAATCAGAAAATATCAATGATTATTTAATAAAATATTTTTTAATAGCCAGGAAAATTAAAGAGACGGTACCGAAATTAATTGGTATTATGCCTTATTTCCCTTATGCGAGACAGGATGCTGTTTTTGAAGATGGCGAACCAATCTCCAGTCTCTATTTAGGTGAATTATTGTCCCATATTTTAGATGTTTTTATTACTTGCAATATGCACGAACATCGTAAAAAAATTAGTGATTTATTTAGAATTCCTGCTTATAATCTTTCTCTATTCAATGATTTAGCTAAATATTTTAATGATTTAAATCCTCAGGAAACAATTGTGATAGGGCCAGACCGCGAAGCTAAAACTTTTGTTGACGACTTTTGCCAGAACTTTCCAGCCGAAAAAATAATTCTGGCTAAAGAACGGAATACCAAAACTGGCGAAATTAGTTTTTCAGAAAAAAATTTTGATTTTCAAAATAAAAATATTATCATTATCGATGACATGGTGGCCACAGGCGGCACTATTTTTGAAGTAGCCACTATGGTTCAAAAAGCCAAAGCCAAAACTATTAGTTTTGTTTTTGTGCATCCGGTATTTGGCGATGCTTCTGTCGAATCTCTGCTTAAATTAAATCCTCAAAAAATTGTGACCACGAACACTATTGAAAATTCTAAATACCAATTAGATATTAACGAATGTTTAAATAATTTTTTGAAACAAGAATTAAAAATATGACGCCAAAAGAAAATAAAGAAAATAATAATGATGGAGCTTTTTTTCTGCGAGCCAAACCAGTAGATATTCAAACTGGCCACCCTTGGGAAGTCATTATTCATTACGAAGATGGCAAAACCTATGATATCCGAGCAGGAGATGAATTAACTCTTAAATGGGGCCAAAAAAAGACCGAGGTCGGAGTTAATATTTCGAAGAACATAATCAAGCCAGGAGAAATAGGTTTATTACAAGATATCCTGGATAAATTTAATATCCCTGAAGGAGCGGTAGTGGAATTAAAATTAGCGCCTTTGGCTTCTTCTTTAGTTTGTATCCAAAAAAAATTAGTTGGTCGTCATTTATCCTATGAATCTATTAGAGCAATTATTTCTGATATCGTTAACTATCACTTAGATGATGTGCAAATTGCTTTTTTTGTGGCCTCGGCTTTTATGAAAAATGGATTTTCTAACGAAGAAATATATTATATGACTAAAGCTATGGCCGAAACAGGGGAAATGCTTCATTGGGATGGCATTGTGGCAGATAAACATTCTATTGGGGGCGTACCAGGGAATCGCACAACACCTCTTGTTGTTTCGATTATTTCTAGTTTAGGTATAAAAATTCCCAAAACATCTTCCCGGGCAATTACCTCAGAAGCAGGAACAGCTGATGTGATGGAAGCAGTTTGTGCGGTAGAATTTAATATCCCGCAAATAAAAGAAATAGTTGATCAAACTAATGCTTGTTTGATTTGGGGTGGCGCCTTGAAATTAGCGCCAGCTGATGACCGTATTTTAAAAGTTAGTTACGAATTAGGAATTGAGCCCTATTCTAAAATTGTCACCTCGATTATGGCAAAGAAAGTCGCTATGGGTGCTACTCATTTAGTTATTGATATTCCTATTGGCCCCGGTTTAAAAATGCACAAGATGCAAGAGGCTTTGAAAATGAAAAATATTTTTGAATATTTAGCTAAAAAATTTAATATTAAAATTAATGTTGTTATTGAAGAAATATTAGGGCCGGTTGGCCGTGGTATTGGTCCAGCTTTAGAAATAAGAGATATTCTTAGGGTTCTCTCTCAGGCAGATAATCGACCCTTAGATTTGGAAAGAAGGGCAGTTAAATTAGCTGGTAATTTATTAGAGTTAACTAATAAGGCTAAAAAAGGTGCGGGAGAAACGATGGCTCGGGAACAATTAAAAAACGGTGAAGCTTTAGCCCAATTTAGAAAAATTGTTGCTGCTCAAGGGGGGGATGGTAATTTATCAGAATCTTCGATTAAAATTGGCGAACAAAGTTATGAAGTTAAGAGCGCTACTAGCGGAATAGTAAAAAATATTGATAATTTAAAATTAATTCGTTTGGTGCGTTTATTAGGCTCGCCCATTACTAAAGAAGGTGGCGTTTATTTAAATAAAGTTCTTGGTGAGAAAGTAGAGGTTGGAGAAACACTTTTCACTTTATATACTACAGGTGAACAAAGATTGACTTTAACTATCAATGAACTAGCGAAAAATCAACCTTATTTGATTGTTTAAATGAACATTTTATTATTCCAGGCTATTATTTTAGGGCTAGTCCAAGGATTAACTGAATTTTTGCCGATTTCCAGTTCGGCTCATTTAGTAATCATGCAAGAATTTTTTCCTATTTTTAAAAACAGTGCCGTGGTTTTTGATTTAGTTTTACATTTAGGAAGTGTATTAGCTCTTCTTATATTTTTCTTGAAAGACATTAAGCAAATTTTATCTTCTAAGAAATTAATAGTTAATTTAATTTTAGCAACAATAATCACCGTTGTAATTGTTTTCCCTTTTAAAAGCATCATTGAAAAATCTTTTCAAAATACCAAATTAGCGGGGTTGCTGTTAATAATTACAGCCATTATTTTATTTTTAGCCAGCCAAAGAAAAAATAATAATCAAGAGGAAATAAATCCTAAAAAAGCTATAGTAATAGGATTGGGTCAAGCTTTAGCAGTTTTCCCAGGCATTTCTCGTTCTGGCACTACTATTTCTTTTGGCATTTTTTCCGGATTAAAAGTCAAAGAAGCTTTTCAATTTTCTTTTTTGCTTGCTATTCCTGCAATACTAGGAGCGAGCATTTTAGAAACTAAAAATGTTATTAATATTTCTCCAGAATTAATTTTACCATCAATTTTGGGTTTGCTTATATCTTTCCTCGTTGGCCTAATTGCTTTAAAATGGCTTTTTAAATTCTTATCATTGAATCAAAGGAATTTAAAATATTTTGCTTTTTATTGTCTTGTAGTTGGTATCTTGACGATGATTTTGTTATAATTGTATTAAGGTCGAGTAATTTAATAAAATATTAAAACTATGTGGTCATTTTACGTTGTTATTGTTTTATGGGTCTTATTTGGCATAATAGCCCTGATTATGCCTAAAAAAGCAAGACTAATTTACGAAAAATTAGTTACTCCTTCCTTTTGTAAAATTTGGGGGGTGATCGCCCTGATTTTAGGATATTTTATGTGGATTGCTGCTTTTTCTTTACGAATTCCTTTGGTGGCACAAATTTTAGCTGTTCTTGCCGCTCTCAAAGGAATTGGACTTCTGGTTTTGCCCCATAAATTCATTGATAAAGTATATTCTAGCTTTAAAATGAATGATTTAACTTTTAGAATTTTTGGCATTATTGCTTTGGCTTTGTCCTATTTTGTTTATACTTTGTTATAAAAATTGGCGATTCTTAAACTTTAAAAAGACAGGTTAAGCCTGTCTTTTTAAAGTAATAAATGATATTATTAAAATAGTATGCAATTTTCTCGCGGCATTGCTACCTTTGGTTTAGATTATGGAAAGTGCCCAAAATGGCTTTTTGAGCGCATGGTTAAATTATCGCGGGAAATGATCGAAGTAATTATTAAAGAATATGGGCCAGATGAATTTGTGAAAAGAATTGCTGATCCTGTTTGGTTTCAATCATTAGGAACAGTTTTGGCTTTTGATTGGAATGCTTCTGGATTAACGACAACTTTAACCGCTGCCTTAAAAGAAGCCATTCGAGGCAGAGAAAAAGAATACGGAATTTATATTTGCGGCGGTAAAGGAAAAACTTCTCGAAAAACACCGCAAGAAATTTTAAGCTGGGGCCATACTTTAAATATTCCTTTTGAGCAAGCAAATAAATTAGTTTACAATTCTAAAATGGTGGCTAAGGTTGATAATAGTTTGGTGCAAGATGGTTTTCAAATTTATCACCATACTTTTTTCTTTTCTTATCCTTTAAATGGCCAAGGCTCTTGGGCCGTAGTACAACAGGGGATGAATGAAAAAGAAGTGACAGCACGACGTTATCATTGGTATTCTAGCCAATTAGATTTTCATTCTTTAATCGGATCTAAAAGTTTAGTATTAGAGCCCCACCAAGGGATTGTGGCTGATCAAAGAAAAAAGGTTTTAAATTTAGTATCGCAAAAGAGCATTCCTACTCAAAATACCAGCGTTGAGTTAGTCAATCAAAATTTTGTTAGTTTATTAAAAGATGTTAAACTATTAGCCAAATATTCTACAGAGTTTAATCAAATGATTCGATTAGGTAATAAAAAACAGCAATTAACTTTATTAAATTTAGAAAATAAAGAATTTAAATACCAGCCAGTGGTTAACGAAAACTTTTTAGGTAATCGCTATTTGCATAAAGTTCTTTATCAATTGACAGAAACCAAACCAAAAAAATATGAAGATTTGCTGTCGATTTATGGCGTTGGCCCCAAGACTATTCGCGCCCTCGCCTTAGTTGCCGAAGTAATTTATGGGGCGAAACCATCTTATGAAGATCCGGCTCGCTATTCTTTTGCTCACGGCGGGAAAGATGCTACTCCTTATCCGGTTGATCGCGAAACTTATGATAATACAATCCGATTAATCAATAGTTTGGTTTTAAAAACTAAATTGCCAATTAGTGAAAAAACAAAAATTTTAAAAAGAAATCAATGATTCAAATTTTTCAATTAATAGTTTTATTATTTTCAGTTATTATTCATGAAATTAGTCATGGTTACGCAGCCTTAAAATTAGGGGATGATACGGCTGAAAGAATGGGGAGATTAACTTTAAATCCTTTAGCCCATTTGGATTTGTGGGGTTCGGTTTTAATGCCTCTTTTTTTATTTTTTGCTACTAATGGCAGATTTGTTTTTGGTTATGCAAAACCAGTCCCTTACAATCCCTTAAAATTAAAGAATCCTCTAAAAGATTCAGCGCTGTTAGCCTTTGCTGGTCCTTTGGCTAATTTAAGTTTAGCAATAATTTTTGGCTTATTGATTCGTGTTTTTAATGCTACTAATTTTTTCCTTATTCTGATTCCTTATTTTCAATTAATTGTTTTCACTAATTTAATATTAGCGATTTTTAATTTACTTCCCGTTCCACCATTAGATGGTTCTAAAATTTTGTTTTATTTTTGGCCCTCGCCTAAGGTGGAGATGTTTTTGTATCAATATAGCTTTCTGATTTTGATTTTATTCATTATGTTTGGCTGGAATTTAATTTATCCTATTATTTACGTACTTTTTACGATTTTAACCGGCATTCATTAAGATAAAGTTGACGTTTTGTCGCTTATTTGCTAAACTATTGCTTAGTTTAAAATTTTATTAATGCCTACTTTTACTCAATTAGTCCGTAAAGGACGTAAAAGAATCATTAAGAGGAGCAAATCAGTTGCTCTATCTTTTTCTTTTAATACTTTAAAAAATCGACCAACTTATCATTCTTCTCCTTTAAAAAAAGGAGTTTGTTTGAAGGTATTTACTACTACGCCAAAAAAGCCTAATTCGGCTTTACGAAAAGTTGCTCGGGTAAGATTATCTAACGGTATGGAAATTACTGCTTATATTCCAGGTGAAGGTCATAATTTACAAGAGCACTCCATCGTGTTAGTGAGAGGGGGCAGGGTAAAGGATTTACCTGGTGTTAGATATCATATTGTGAGAGGTAAATACGATACTAGTGGCGTGGAAAACAGAAAGCAACAAAGAAGTAAATATGGCGCTAAAAAACCTAAATAATTTTTAACATGAGAAGGAAACATCGTGAAGAAAAAAACTACGAACCAGATATTATTTATCAAAGTCCCATGATAACTCGTTTTATTAATTATTTAATGAAAGACGGAGAAAAAACAGTGGCTCAGAAAATTTTATATCAGACGATGGATTTAATTAAAAAGCAAACTAATCAAGACCCTTTAAATATTTTTAATTTAGCCATTCAAAATGTGTCCCCTGAGGTAGAAGTAAAAACTAAAAGGGTAGGTGGTGCTAATTATCAAATTCCTCAACCTGTGCCTGACTATCGAAAAATAACTTTAGCTTTTCGCTGGATTATTGAAGCTAGCCGTAGTAAAAAAGGAAAATCAATGGCTTATAAATTAGCTGAAGAATTAATAGCTGCCTCTAAAAATGAAGGGTCTGCTATTAAGAAAAAATTAGATACTCACCGCATGGCCGAAGCGAATCGCGCCTTCGCTCACTTTAGAAAATAAAAAATATGAACGAGATTTATCCTATTGAGAAAATTAGGGATATTGGTTTTATTGCCCATATTGATGCCGGTAAAACAACAACTACCGAGCGGGTTTTGTTTTATACTGGCATTTCTCATAAAATTGGCAACATTGATGAAGGCACAACAGTAATGGATTGGATGGTGCAGGAAAGAGAAAGAGGAATAACTATCACTTCTGCTGCTACAACTTGTTTTTGGACACCAACTTACCGGAATAATGATCCTAATTTTAAATACCGCATTAATATTATTGATACGCCGGGTCATATTGATTTTACCGCTGAGGTACAACGTTCCTTAAGAGTTTTAGATGGGGCTGTAGTTATTTTTGATGGCGTAGCAGGGGTAGAACCGCAATCTGAAACAGTTTGGCGTCAGGCTGATAAATACAATGTTCCGCGGATGTGTTTTGTTAATAAGATGGATCGCACTGGTGCTAATTTTGAAAAAGATTTAGAATCGATTCGAGAAAGATTAACCATTCATGCACAGCCCATTAATATTCCTATTGGCAGCGAAGATAAATTCGAAGGAGTTATTGATTTGATCCAAATGAAAGCTATTTATTTTGAAGGTGAAAATGGAGAACAAGTTGTTAGTAAAGAAATTCCCGAAGAATTAAAAGAAAAAGCAATACATTGGCGCAAACTATTAATAGAAAAAGTTGTCGAGCAAGATGAAGAGTTGCTTACTAAATATTTAGAAGGGCAAGAACCGGCAGAAGAAGAAATAAGAAAAGTTTTGCGTAAAGCAACGATTGCAGGAAATATCGTACCTGTTTTGTGCGGTTCCTCTTTTAGAAATAAAGGAGTACAGCCAGTTATTGATGCTATTGTTGAATATTTGCCTTCACCAAAAGATTTACCTCCAGTTGAGGGTATTGATCCCAAGACCGGAGAAAAAACTGTTCGTTTACCTGACGATAAAGAACCTTTTGCCGCTTTAGCTTTTAAAATTGCTACTGATCCTTATGTGGGGACTTTAACTTATTTTCGAGTTTATTCTGGAGAACTAAATAAGGGTAGTTATACTTTAAATGCCACTAAATCTTCGCAAGAAAGAATTAGCCGCTTATTAAGAATGCATGCTGACCAGCGCGAGGAATTAGATTTTATTCGGGCTGGTGATATTGCGGCTACGGTGGGGTTAAAAAATACAACCACTGGCGATACTTTATGTGACCCTAATAATCCTATTATTTTAGAGCAAATCGTCTTTCCTGACCCAGTTATTTCTATGAAAATTGAGCCAGAAACTAAAGCTGACCAAGAGAAAATGAGTTTAGTTTTAAGAAAATTGGCTGAAGAAGACCCTACTTTTAGAGTATCCGGTGATGAAGAAACTGGTGAAACGATTATTTCTGGCATGGGAGAATTGCATTTAGAGATTTTAGCTGACCGTATGAAACGAGAATTTAATTTAAATATTAAAACAGGTAAACCGCAAGTTGCTTATCGGGAAACAATTAGAAAAACTGTAGAAAGCGAAGGTAAATACATTCGTCAATCAGGAGGTCGTGGTCAGTATGGTCATGTTTGGTTAAGATTAGAACCATTAGAACGAGGCCAAAAATTTGAATTTGTAAACAATATTAAAGGCGGGATAATCCCCCAAGAATATATTGCGCCAGTAGAAAAAGGCGTAAAAGAAGCAATGGAAAAAGGAATTATTGCGGGATATCCTATGACTGATGTTAAAGTAACCCTTTATGATGGGTCTTTTCACGAAGTTGATTCTTCTGATTTTGCTTTTAAGATTGCTGGTTCGATGGCTTTTCAAGAAGGAGCAAAAAAAGCTGATCCTGTTCTTTTGGAACCCATTATGAAAATAGAAATTAGTATACCAGAGAAATTTTTAGGCGATGTTATTGGTGATTTGAATTCCAAAAGAGGCAGAATAGAAAAAATGGGTGAAAGGGCTCAATTAAAAGTAATCGATGCTTTAGTTCCTTTAGCAGAAATGTTCGGTTATGCTACTAATTTACGTTCTATGACCGAAGGGCGGGGCACTTTTAATATGGAATTTAGCCATTATGCTGAAGTTCCCCGACATATTACAGAGACAATTATTAAAAAATCTAATGCTTGACCCCTCACTTGGAATTGATAAGCAAATTCATTTTATGAATTTACTAAATTATTTAAAAAGAGTTATTTTAAAAGCTAATATATTGACTAATTTTAAACTATCTAAGCAGCCCTTGATGGAATCAATCAATTCCAAGTGAGGGGTTGACTTTAGTTGATTTTTAGATTAATATTTAATTACGATGCTCCTTTAAGGGGCAGTGTCGAAATTTAATCAAAAATAAAAAGAAAAAATTAAAACAATAAAAATATGGCAGAAAAAGAAAAATATGTTCGCACGAAGCCGCACATGAATATTGGTACCATTGGTCATATTGATCATGGGAAAACTACTTTAACAGCAGCCATCCTTCATGTGTTGCATTTAAAGGGTTTAACCCAAAAAGAGTTGGGCGTTAATGAAATTGATAAAGCTCCCGAAGAAAAAACCCGGGGAATTACTATTAACGTTCACCATTCAGAATACGAGACCGAAAAAAGGCACTATGCTCATATCGATTGTCCGGGACACATTGATTATATTAAAAATATGATTACTGGTTCCGCTCAGATGGATGGTGCTATTTTAGTTGTCTCTGCTCCTGATGGACCAATGCCGCAAACATCAGAGCACATTTTATTGGCTCGCCAAGTAAATGTACCGGCACTAGTTGTCTTTTTAAATAAAACTGATATGGTTGATGACCCAGAATTAATTGATTTAGTAGAAACTGAAATTCGAGAACTATTGACTAAATATGGCTATCCTGGAAAAGATGTTCCCATTATTCGTGGTTCTGCTTTAAAGGCATTAGATACCAAATCGCTTGAAGATGCCGATACTAAACCAATTTTAGATTTACTTAATGCAGTTGATAGTTATTTCCCTGACCCTGTACGGGATATTGATAAACCATTTTTAATGCCTATTGAAGACATCTTTTCTATTGAAGGAAGAGGAACAGTAGTTACTGGAAGGATCGAGCGAGGTATTGTTCATACTAACGATGAAGTAGAAATTATTGGTTATCACCCCACTATTAAAACTGTAGTTACTGGCGTAGAAATGTTTAATAAAACACTTGATGAAGGTCAAGCCGGTGATAATGTTGGTATTTTATTGCGAGGCACCAAAAAAGAAGAAGTAAGACGAGGGCAAGTTGTCGCTAAACCAGGCTCTATTACACCTCATACCGAGTTTGAAGCTGAAGTATTTATTTTAGCTAAAGAAGAAGGTGGACGCCATACTCCATTCTTTGCTGGTTATAAACCTCAATTCTATATTCGTACTGCTGACGTCACGGGAGAAGTAACTTTACCCGAAGGAGTAGAAATGGTGATGCCTGGAGATAATGTTAAATTTACAGTAAAGCTAATTGCTCCTGTCGCTCTTGATGAGGGTTCTCGTTTTGCTATTCGTGAAGGTGGCCGCACTGTAGGAGCCGGTGTTGTTACAAAAATTCTTAAATAAAGAAAAAAGTTAATAAAAAAAGTAAAAATTTGTGGCTGGAACAAAGACAGAAACTTCCCAAAAAGTAAGAATTAAAATAAAGGGGTACGATTATCGAATCCTTGACAATTCGTGTCGACAAATTATTGAAGCAGCAATTCGATATGGCAGCGAAGTAATTGGTCCGATCCCTTTACCAACAGAAATTCATCGCTATACGGTGAATCGTTCTACTTTTGTTAAGAAAGATGCTCGAGAACAATTTGAAATGAGAATCCATAAACGATTGATTGAAATTAGAAATCCTAACAGTAAGACAATTGAAGCTTTAACTAACTTGAATTTGCCAGCCGGTGTCGACATCGAAATTAAAATGTAAAATTTGGAAGAAATCTAAGAAAACGGCTTTGCTAGTTCAAATTATTAAGAAAAACTGGGCTAGTGCCCAGTTTTTCAATGAAATGGTTTGTCTAAATTTTCTTCACTCCGTTTTTAAATTTTAATAATTTTGGCATGAAATTCATTCTCGCTAAAAAATTAAATATGAGTTCTGTCTTCGATGAGAAAGGTAAGATAATCCCAGTAACTATTTTAGAAGCTGGTCCGGTTAAAATTACTCAAATAAAAAATAAAGATAAAGATAGCTACGAAGCAGTACAACTAGGTTTTGGCACTAAAAAAAGAATTACCAAACCGTTATTAGGGCATTTAAAAGACAATGGTAAATTAAGATGGTTAAGAGAATTTCGTATTAAAGATAGTAAAGATTTAGAAAATTATAAGGTTGGTGACGAGATTAAAGTTGATGTATTTAAAGAAGGGGAGTTAGTTAATATTTCTGGCATTAGCCGTGGTAAAGGATTTCAGGGGGTAGTGAAGAGACATGGTTTTCATGGTACTCATACGACCCATGGTAATAAGGATCAGTTGCGAACTTCTGGTTCCATTGGTGCCACCACTCCCCAAAGAGTTATTAAAGGCAAGAAAATGGCTGGTCGTACTGGTGGTGAAAGAGTTTCGTTAAGAAAAGTGAAAATAATTAAAATTGATCCCGATAAAAATTTAATTTATCTCAAAGGGGCTGTTCCAGGAAAAAGAGGGACGCTCATTGAAATTTTTAATTAATTATGAAGGCAACTCTTTACAATTCAAAAGGAGAAATGCTCGAACAGAAAGATTTATCTCAGGATATTTTTGGATTAGCGCTCAACAAAGATTTGATTTATCAAGTATATTGTTCTCTTCTGGCTAATCAAAGGAAACCGATTGCTTATACTAAAGATCGTGCCGAGGTAAGGGGCGGTGGTAAAAAACCTTGGGCACAAAAAGGCACGGGTCGCGCCAGACACGGTTCCATTAGGTCTCCTCTTTGGAAAGGAGGGGGTGTTGTTTTTGGCCCTCGTCTCAAAAATTACAATCTCAAGAAAAAAATTAACAGAAAAGCAAAGCAGCAAAGCTTAAAAATGATTTTTGGCCAAAAAGCTAAAGACCAAGAAATTAAATTGATTGAAAAATTTGAGTTTAAAGAAGGAAAAACAAAAGAGGCTTATAATTTATTAAAAAAAATTTTTGGCAAGGATATCAGAAAAAAAATATTAATTATGTTAGATCATAAAGAAAAAAATTTAAAAATTAAGTTTCGTAATATTCCTTCAGTAGAAATTATTGATGCTTCTGATGTGAATATCTTACATTTATTAAATAATAAATTTGTTTTATTATCCCAAGAAGCAATGGCTAATTTGGAGAAGAGACTATCGTAAAAATATGACTACTCCATCTAAAAAAATTATTTTGAGAAAACCTCATCTTAGCGAAAAAAGTACCGATTTAAAAAATTTAAATCAGTATGTTTTCGATGTGGCCACTGATAATAAACAGGAAATAAAAAAAGCGGTGGAGCAAACTTATCATGTTAATGTGGTTAAGATCAGAACTATTAATTTACCATCAAAACCAATAAATTGGCGCAATAAAATAAGTCATCACGCCCGTAATAAAAAAGCAATCGTCACTATTAAAGAAGGGCAAAAAATAGAATTAGGAATTTAAATATGAAGAAATATAATCCTACTAGTCCGGCGAAACGTCATTTCATGGTTACTGATTATTCTGTTCTGACTGCAGATAAACCATTAAAAAAACTGGTCAGTTTTAAAAAACAAAAAAAAGGAAGATCGCAAGGTAAAATTACTAGTCGCCATAAGGGTGGTGGTTATAAAAAATTATATCGAGAAGTAATTTTCGGAGAAGAAAAAAAAGGAGTTCCTGGTATTGTTAAAACGATTGAATACGATCCTTTCCGCACAACTTTTATTGCTTTAGTGTCATATCGAGATGGGGATTGGAAATATATTTTAGCACCGCAGGGGTTAAAAGTTGGTAATGAGATCTTATGCGCTGAATCAGCGCCTATTAGTTTAGCTAATCGCTTGCCATTAAAAAATATTCCGGTAGGTACTCAAATTCATAATATTGAAACCAAGCCTTTGCAAGGAGGAAGACTGTGTCGTTCTGCTGGCTCGGCAGCTATTATTTTAAGCCAAGAAGGTCAATTTACTTTTATTAAAATGCCCTCCACTGAAGTTCGTAAAATTCTAAGTACTTGCTACGCTTCTATTGGCCAACTATCAAATATTGAGCACGGATTAATTGAATTAGGAAAAGCTGGTCGTGTACGTTTAATGGGAAGACGACCAAAGGTGAGAGGATCAGTGATGAATCCTGTTGACCATCCGTATGGTGGCGGCGAAGGAAGGACAAAGCGAGGTACCAAGAGACCAAAAAATATTTTTGGTAAAGTTACCGGAGGTAAAAAGACCAGAAAAGTTAATAAATATTCTGATAAATTTATTATTGAGCGTCGCAAGAAAAAACATTAATATTTTAAATATCAATTATGTCTCGCTCTCTTAAAAAAGGACCGTTTGTGGATAAAAAACTTTTAGAAAAAGTCTCTAAATTAAAATTGGGTGACAAAACTCCGATTAAGACATATTCCCGCGCTTCAGTAATTGTTCCCCAGATGGTTGGTTTTGTTTTCGCAGTTCATAACGGTAAAACTTTTATTAATGTTGAGGTCAGAGAAGAAATGGTTGGCCATCGTTTAGGTGAATTTTCATCAACAAGAAAGTTTATTAAGCATGGCGGAAGAATGCAACGAGAATTAGAAGCTAAAGCAGGTGCCGCAGCCGCAACACCAACAGCTTCTCCTAAAGAAAAATCTTAATTAATTTATAATGGAAATTAAAGCTTCATTAAAATATTTAAGAATTGCTCCTCGTAAAACTCGTCTTGTCACAAAACTGATTAAAGGATTATCAGTTCCCCAAGCCGAGGCTCAATTAATGTTTATTAAAAATCGTAGCGCTGAACCAATATTAAAATTATTAAAATCAGCCATAAGTAATGCAGAAAATAATTTTCATTTAAATAAAGATAATTTATTTATTAAAAGTATTAGAGTCGATGAAGGGCCGGCCCTGAAACGTTTTCGTCCTCGAGCTCGAGGAGCGGCTTATCCTATTAAAAAAAGAACTTCTCATGTTAATATAGTATTGGCAGAAATTTATCCTCAGAAAGCAATTGTTCCAGAAAAGAAAGTTGAACATAAAGAGGAAAAAACGGAAGAAATAAAACCAGTGATTCCCAAAGAAGAAAAGCCCAAAAAGTCATTTAAACCAGTGGAAGAAAAAATAACCAAAAAAGTTTTACCCAAACAAAAATTATTTAGAAGAAAAGCTATTTAAAGGGCTTTGTCTGTGAAGGCGAACTAGAAGCGAAGCCTGAGCAGGAACAAAACCTTTACCCCACACCTATTTTGCTAGAGATAATCAATGAGAGATTGATTTAATAGAAACATTCTCTTTACAATGACAAAATAGGTGCGGGATGCTCAATGTGATAGTAAAATTTACTTCGCATTGAGCTCGTAAATTTTAATCACATTCGCATGGCTCAAAAAATTAATCCCAAATCATATCGCTTAGGCATTACCGAAGATTGGAATTCACGCTGGATCGATAAGAAAAATGCTCCTAAATTATTAGAGGAAGATTATAAAATCCGTCATTTTATTTTAGATAAAGCCAAGATGGCTAAAATTGAAAAAATTGAAATTGAGCGCAAGGCCAAAGATATAAAAATTATTATTCGTACTGCTCGCCCCGGATTATTAATTGGTCGGCAAGGAGTTGGTATTGATAGTTTAGCAACTGGTCTTAAAAACCTTTTAAAAACTGATAACAAAATAAATATTGTTATTGAGGAAGTAAAACATCCAGAAATCTCTGCCTCTATTGTGGCACAAAATATTGCTGAAGATATTGAAAAAAGAATTCCTTATCGTCGTGTTTTAAAACAACATTTAGCAAAAATAATGCAGCATAAAGAAGTCCTGGGAGCTAAGATTTTGGCTTCTGGTCGTTTAGACGGTATTGAAATCGCTCGTGATGAATGGCTAAAGGAAGGAAAATTACCGTTATCAACTTTGCGTGCTAATATTGATTATGGTTTTAGCGAAGCTCATTGTACCTATGGCGTAGTGGGTATTAAAGTTTGGATTTATAAAGGCGAATATCAAAAAGAATCTAATAAATAATATGTTATTACCCAAGAAAGTAAAACATCGTAAAATGCAAAAAGGCAGAAACCGTTTCCGTCAATTTGATACTCGAGGGACGGAATTAAATTTTGGCGCCTTTGGTTTAAGGGCCCAAGAAGAAGCTTGGTTGACTTCTCAACAATTGGAATCTGCCAGGAAAGCAATTGCTTATACTTTAAGACAAGAAGGGAAAGTTTGGATGCGCGTTTTTCCTGACAAACCAATAACTAAGAAACCACCAGAAGTTACTATGGGTGGCGGCAAGGGGAATGTGGAGTATTATGCGGCGCCGGTTAAACCAGGTAGAATTATTTTTGAAATCGATGGTGTATCTGAGAATAAGGCACGAGAGGCTTTAAGGTTAGCGGGTTCTAAATTACCAATAAAAACTGTTTTTATAAAAGAATAACCTTATGAAAACCACAGAATTAAAAAATAAATCTCAGGAAGAATTACATAAAATCCTAGAAGAATCTTTGCAAAAATTGCAAGAACTGAAATTTAATATTTCAGCAGGAAAGGTAAAAAATGTAAGAACTCTGCGAGAACTTAAAAAAGATATTGCTCGAATATTAACAATTTTAAATGAAACTCCTCAATAATATGGAACAAGCCAAAAAACAAAAAAGACAATTATGCGGTATTATAGTTTCCGATAAAATGCAAGAGACGGCAGTAGTAGAGATTGAAAGATTAAAATTTCATAACAAGTATCGAAAATATTATCGTGTAACCAAAAAATTCAAAGCCCATAATCCTAAAAATATTTATCATTTAGGCGAGAAAGTTATTATTGAAGAAACGCGACCTTTATCTAAAGATAAAAGATGGAAAATTGTGAAACGAGCATAATTTTTAATCTTGCCGATTATGATTATTTATGGTAAATTAATGGTTTAACTAACATGATTCAACCAAGATCAATTCTGAAAGTAGTTGATAATAGCGGCGCCAAAGTTGTTCGTTGTTTTAGGGTATTAGGAGGTTCTTACAAAAAATATGCGGAAATTGGCGATGTGATTGTTGCCTCAGTGCAAGTAGCAGAACCGCGTCGCGATATTAAAAAGAAAGCAGTAGTAAAATGTATTGTCGTTAGACAAAAAAAACCTTTTCGTCGTCATAACGGCACTTATATTAAATTTGATGAAAATGCAGTTGTTTTAGTTAATGACAAAATGGAACCTTTGGGGGGAAGATTATTTGGTCCCTTTCCCCAAGAAATTAAAGACCGTGGTTATGATAAAGTAGCCGCTTTGGTACCAGAATTTGTATAATCATGATTTTTGCAAATATGAAACTCAATATTAAAAAAGGAGATTTAGTCATTATTAGGAAAGGCAAAGACCGAGGCAAAAGTGGTAAAGTTATTAAAGTTTTTCCACAAGAAAATAGAGTGACTGTAGAAGCTTTAAATTTGGTTAAAAAAATTAAAAGAGCCAAACGAGAAGGGGAAAAAGGAGAAATAATTTTAGTACCTCGTCCAATTAATCGAGCGAACGTGATGCTTATTTGTCCCCATTGCAAAAAACCAACTAGAATTAGTTTTAAAATAATTAATGGGAAAAAAGTAAGAGTTTGCAAGAAATGTAATGCCACTATTTAAATAAGAGTTTATGAGTAAAATTTTGAATTATAAAGAAAAATATCAGAAAGAAGTTATTCCTAAAATGAAAGAAACCTTCCGGATTAAAAATGATTGGGGAGTACCTCAAATCACTAAGGTTGTTATTAATGTTGGTATTGGCAGGTTAATCGTTGGTTCTAAAAATCAAGATGATTTAGTAAAGAAAATATCCCAAGAATTAGCTATGATTACTGGTCAAAAACCAGCTATTCGCCCAGCTAAAAAATCAATTTCTAGTTTTAAGATCAGAGAGGGAATGCCTGTTGGTTTGATGATAACTTTACGAGGGAAAAGAAAAGAAGATTTTATTGATAAATTTATTAATCTAGTTTTGCCCCAAGTAAGAGATTTTTGGGGGATTCCTTTGAAAAATATTGACGAGCACGGTAATTTGAATTATGGTTTGAAAGACTATTCGGTATTTCCAGAGATAGTTAAAGGCCAGACAACGCTTCCTTTTGGTTTAGAAATCACTTTTGTGACTAACGCCAAGAATAGAGAACAGGCGATAAAATTATATCAATTATTAAATTTCCCCTTACAAAAAGATTAATATCAACGATATGGCTAAAAAATCTGTTATCGCTCGAGCAAAAAAAACACCGAAATATTCTACTCGTAAAGTAGGGCGTTGTTGGCGTTGTGGTAGAAAGAAAGGCTATATGAAAGATTTTGGTTTATGTCGCATTTGTTTTAGGGAATTAGCTTCCAAGGGTCATATTCCCGGTATTAAAAAATCTAGTTGGTAAAGTGTAAAAATTGACAGCGTAGCTGTCATCTCCGCGGAGCGGAGATCCCCATTTTCATGGGGATGACAAATAAAATTTAAAATTAAAAATTAATTAATTTAATCAATGATGACTGATCCTATTAGCGACATGATTACAAGAATTAGAAATGCCCAAGCAGTAAAAAAAGAAACTGTGACTGTGCCATTTTCGAATTTAAAATGGAATATTTTGGAAGTTTTAAAAAGATATAATTATGTTAAAGAAATTAATAAAATAGGGCGTGGTAATAAGAAAAATATTGAGATTACTTTAAAATATACAGTTGATAAATTACCAAAGATTAATAGCTTAGTGAGAATATCCAAACCATCTCGGAGAGTTTATGTCGATTATAAAAAAATTTGGCCTTTCAAAGAGAAATCTGGCTTACGTATAATTTCTACCTCAAAAGGAGTTTTATCTGATAGCGAAGCTAAAAAAATGAAATTAGGAGGCGAGGTTCTTATTGAAATTCATTAAATTATTAATATGTCACGTATTGGCAAAAGACCAATCATTATCCCCCCAGGGATAGAAATAAAAATTGAAAATAACACCTTAAAAGCCAAAGGACCAAAAGGTGAGACTTCTTTTACTATTCCCAAAGGAATAAAAGTAGAAATCACTGATAATTTATTAAAAGTGATACCAGAAACTATTAATAAAGATACCAAAGCTTTTTGGGGAACTAGTCGTGCGCATATTAATAATGCAATAAAAGGGGTTAACGAAGGATTTACGAAAGAACTCCAATTAGAAGGAGTTGGCTACCGAGTAAGCCTAGAAAATAATAATGTTGTTTTAAAGGTAGGTTTTATTAATTTAATCAATTTAAAAATTCCCGAAGGGATAGATGTAACGATAGATAAAGATATAATTAAAATTTCTGGCATCTCTAAAGAAAAAGTAGGGCAATTTGCTGCTAAAATAAAATCTATTAAACCAGTGGAACCTTATAAAGGCAAAGGTATTCATTATGTGGGCGAAAGAATCAGAAGAAAGGCTGGTAAAAAAATAGCTACAAGTAGCGGCACTTAGTATTAATATTAGAAATATGAAAAAGCAATTACAGCGACAAAGAAGAAAACAACGTACGCGAGCCAAAATTTATGGGACCACTGAGAGGCCTCGATTATCAGTGTTCCGTTCCCTAAATCACATTTATGCTCAAATTATTAATGACGAGAAAAGCATTACTCTTGTTTCGGCGTCGGATTTAGAATTAAAAAAAGAAAAAAAAGCAGCCAAAAAAGAATTAGCTCGAGAGGTAGGTAAATTATTAGCTTCTAAAGCCAAAGATAAAAAAATAAACCAGGTTGTTTTTGATAAAAGCAGTTTTCGTTATCATGGTCGCGTTAAAGAATTAGCTGAAGGTGCCCGTGAAGGAGGTTTAAAATTTTAATTAATTTCTATGGCAAGAATTAATAAAAAAATAGAAGGGGAATTTGAACAAAATATTTTGGATATTGCTCGGGTAACACGAGTTGTTGCCGGAGGAAAAAGATTAAGTTTCCGGGCCACTGTTGCTATTGGACTTAAAAACGGACATCAAATTGGAGTTGGTATCGGAAAAGGAGCTGACGTGAGTCAGGCAATTGAAAAGGCAGTTAATGAAGCGAAACGCAATTTGATAGAAGTTCCTGTTGTGAACGGAACAATTCCTTTTGAAGTTGCTGCCAAATATCAAGCAGCCCGAGTCATTTTAAAACCAGCCAAAAAAGGTAAAGGAATCATCGCTGGTGGCAGCGTCAGGAGCTTATTAAAATTAGCCAATATTAATGATGTTACGGCTAAAATTTTAGGGCAAACAAGTAATGCTATTAATAATTCCCGAGCTACAATTTTAGCGTTAAAAAAGTTAAGTTTAAAAGAATAGATTATGCAAGTTCATAATTTAAATCCAATTAATAAACCAAAGAGGAAAAAAAGAATTGGCCGCGGAGGAAAACGAGGTACTTTTTGTGGTCGTGGCTCTAAAGGGCAAAGATCTCGTGCCGGTGGAAAAATCAGACCCCAATTAAGAGAAATAATTAATAAATTCCCTAAGAGGAGAGGGGAGGGATTAAAAACAATTAGCGCAGAAATAAAAGAAGTGCAATTAAAAGATATTCAAAAATATTTTCCCGAAGGAGGAGTTATTTCTCCTCAAATTCTAGTGAAGAATGGTATAATACACAGGAAGCCGAAGAAGAAATTAATTGTTAAAATTTTAGGTACTGGTGATTTGACGGTAAAATACCATATTCAAAATTGTATTTTATCAAAACAAGCTCGTGAGGCTATTATTAAATCCGGTGGTCAAATAACATAGTAATGTTGTAATACATTTATGTTTAAAAATTTATTAGCTTTGTTTCGCAGCCCTGATTTAAGAAAGAAAATTATTATTATCCTTCTTCTTTTAGTAGTTTTTCGTGTGATGGCTGTCATTCCTTTACCAGATGTTAATAAAGAACAATTGAAAACTGTTTTAGCTTCTAGCCAATTCTTTAGCCTTTTTAATCTTTTTACTGGTGGTGCTTTTTCCAATGTTTCCATTGTTATGCTTGGTGTGGGACCTTATATTACTGCTTCAATTATTATGCAACTTTTGACCATGGTTTTTCCGGGATTAAAGGCTTATTTTTACGAGGGGACAGATAAAGAAAAAGCTCTATTCGAGCAATACACAAGAATTTTAACTATTCCTTTGGCTCTGCTTCAGGGTTTTGCTTTTTTGAATTTATTCAAAAACCAAGGAATAATGACTTTTGGTTCGCCGTTTTTGATGTTACGTGATGTTATCATAGCTACCGCTGCCTCCTTTTTCTTAATGTGGTTAGGAGAGTTGATGACTGAACAAAAAATTGGCAATGGTATCTCTTTCATTATTTTCACTGGTATTGTTATTAATTTACCCAAAGAAATTTATCAAACTATTAGAACTATTGTTAGCACTGATCCTACTAAAATTCCCAATATGATTGCCTTCTTTATTATTTCGTTGTTAGTTATTGTTGGAGTAGTGTTTATTTCAAGAGGGCAAAGAAAAATTCCTGTTAACTATGCTAAACAAGTTCGGGGAACAAAAATTTATGGCGGTGCTGATACTTATTTACCTTTGCGAGTTAATCAAGCAGGTATGATTCCTATTATTTTTGCTGTTTCAATTTTAATGTTTCCGCAAATGATTGGTAACTTTATTTCCACTTCTCAGAGCCCATTTTTATTGAAACTGTCACTTGTTCTCAAAGGTTTTGATTCCACATCTTGGTCTTATTTAATAATTTATTTTATTTTAGTTTGTCTATTTACTTTTTTCTACACTTCAATCACTTTTGAGCCTAATGAAATAGCGGAAAATTTACAAAAGAGAGGTGGCTTTATTCCTGGTTATCGTCCAGGGCAAACTACTTCTAATTATTTAGCTAATACTTCTCGCCGTATTACTTTATTTGGCGCTTTATTTTTAGGTTCCATTGCTATTTTGCCAATTATTTTAGCTAAAGTGACTGGTATTACTACGATGGCTATTAGTGGCGCTTCCATTTTGATTATGGTAGAAGTAGCTATTGAGACAATCGAAGCATTAGAAGCTCAATTAATAATGAGGGAATATGAAATCTCTTAATATAATTTTTTTAGGGCGCTCTGGCTCTGGTAAGGGGACACAATTGAATTTATTGAAAAAGAGATTCAATTTAGAGGAAATTGATAGTGGCTTTTTATTAAGAAATTTTATTAAACAAAAAAATAGTTTAGCTCAGAATATCAATGAAATTATTAAAAATGGTAATTTAGTACCAACTTGGTTAGTAGTTTATTTATGGGTGAAAAAAATTCTGACAGTAAAAAATAAAAAAGGGCTTATTTTTGAAGGTAGCCCGAGGCGTTTAGAAGAAGCCCGCATTTTAGAAGAATGTCTAAATTTGATGAATCGCAAATTTATTGTTATTTATCTCAATGTTTCTGAAAAAGAAGTCATCAGACGCTTATCTTTAAGAAGAATTTGCAGTCAATGCGGTTAAGAATACTCTTTAGAATTCAACCCTCAATTAACTCATTGCCCTAAATGTGGTGGGAAATTAATCCGTCGTAATGACGATACTCCCAAAGCCATTAAGAATCGATTGCTTTATTTTAAAAAAGATCTTCTTCCGGTAATTAATTATTTTAGAAAGAAAAAATTATTAATTGAAATTAATGGTGAAGGCCCAGTAAAAGAAATTCATCAACGAATTCTCAAAGCTTTAAATAAATAAATTATAATTAAGTGATTCGTTTAAAGACTAAAGAGGATATTATTAAATTGCAAGAGGGAGGAACTATTTTAGCTCGAATCATGAGAAAGTTACATCAAGCAGCTAAGCCCGGCGTTTCAGCTGCTTTTTTAGATGAGTTAGCTTTTCAATTAATTAGAGATGCCGGTGGTCGTCCTTCCTTTTTAAATTATAAACCCGAGTTTGCTCTTAGGGCTTTTCCTAATAGTTTATGCATTTCTTTAAATGAAACTATTGTTCACGGTGTTCCTAGGAAAAACCTCATTTTAAAAAGAGGGGATTTAGTTTCTTTAGATATTGGTATGGAATTTAAGGGTTTATTCACTGACCATGCAATTACTTTCGGTGTAGGGCCCATTACTGTTTCTGAAAAAAAATTAATTCGAGCCACGCAGCAGGCTTTAATGGCGGCAATAAAAGTAGCCAGACCCAATCGTACCTTAGGAGATATTGGCTATGCTATTGAAAAAGAAGCTCGAAAATATGGTTTTCAAGTTATTAAAGATTTAACTGGTCATGGTGTCGGTTATACTGTGCATGAAGATCCACCAGTTTTTAATTACGGCGAACCTAACACTGGTTTGGAATTAAAAGCGGGTTTAGTATTAGCCATTGAACCAATGATGACTTTTGCTACTAGTTCAGTTAAAGAAAACAGCGATGGAAGTTTTTCTACCCTTGATGGGAAAAAAGCTTGTCATTTCGAGCACACGATAGCTATTTTAAAAAATAAGACTATAATTTTAACGAAATAATATGCATCTACCTGCGGAATTAATTGTTTTTTTAATCTCTTTATCACCATTGGCTGAATTGAGAGGAGCTATTCCTGTAGCTATTTCGGTTTATCATTTTTCTTGGTTAAAAGCTTTTTTAATTAGTTTTTTAGGCAATATCATTATTATTGTTCCGATTATTTGGTTTTTGGAAACTAGTTCTAATTGGCTAATGAAAAAATCAAAGTTTTTTAATCGTTTTTTTACTTGGATTTTTGATAAAACTCGAAAAAAAATCGACCACCGCTATAATAAATATCGCAATTGGGCATTATTAATTTTTGTAGCTATTCCTTTACCTACCACGGGTGCCTGGACTGGCTCTATTGCTGCTTATTTATTAGGATTATCAAAGAAAGAATCGTTTGTTTTTATTAGTTTAGGAGTATTGGTGGCTGGTTGTATCGTAACTATTTTAACGCTTTTAGGAATCCATTTTTTTTGATAAAATAAAGAAGCAAACTTTAGCTTATGAAAAAATATATCGTTTTTAATTTTAAAAATAATCCTTCTACAACGAGTGAGTTGAATGATCTAATTAAAACCTATAATTCATCGGTTTCAGTTTTGAAGAGAAAGTACCAATTAATTTTGATACCATCGGTTTTGCATCTTTTATTAGCTCAAGATAAGTTAAAAACAAAATTTCTTTATGGTATTCAAAATATTTTTTGGCTTGATAAAATAGCAATTACTGGTGAAATTACGCCCAAGATGGCTGTTCGAGCTGGCGTCAAATTTGTTTTAATTGGCCATTCGGAAAGAAAAAAATACTTAAACGAAGATTGGCCCACTATTAATCAAAAAATCAAAGCTAGTTTATCTCATAATCTTATTCCTATAATATGCGTCGGAGAAAAACAAAAAATTGATGATGATAAAGTTAGTTTCGCTTTGAAACAAGAAATTTTTGAAGACTTGAATTATTCTTTTCGAGGAATTAAATTAAACGCTCGGGATAAACTAATTATTGCTTATGAACCTCAATGGGCTATTGGCAGTGGTTTAACACCAACGAATCAAATTATAAAAGAAGTGGGGAAATTAATTCGTTTTTGGCTCTGCCGTCGTTTTTCTGAAGCCAAGGGTTCTACCATACCTATTTTATATGGTGGCTCTATTGAGCGAAATAATATTTTAGAAATTTTGTCGTTAAAAGAAATAAATGGTATATTTATTGGCAGTGCGAGTAGTAATAATCAAAAATTAAAACAAATAATTAATAAACTAATAAAAAATTAATTAATAAAATTATGGAGAAAACAATTCAAAGTTGGTTTTTTCGAATCGGTATTTTTGTGCTCGCTGCTTTATGTTTGGGTCTTTTGTCCTGGGGTTATTACAATTGGCGTTTAGCCCAAAATATCATTAACAAAGACCGAACAATTTCTTTT
>JAAZNP010000014.1 GCA_012798235.1 Parcubacteria group bacterium | reverse complement strand
CTTCTGAATTCATGATAAATAATGAAATTCTTTTAAAATATCTTGAACAACTTCGCGGTCATCAAAAGGAACTGCTTTATTTTTATAATACATTAATTTTTCATTGCCCCGTCCCAAAATAATAACTAAATCATTTTTAGCGGCACGGCTAAGAGCTTCTTTGATAGCTTCGCGACGATCAACGATAGTTAGATATTTATTGGGATGAATTTGATTTTTTTTAGCGAATTGCAAAAAATCTTTAATTCCTTGGTCCGGCGCTTCGTTTTTCGGATCATCTTCCGTAATAATAGTTAAGTCGAAAAAATCAGTAGCTAATTGCGCTAATTTCTCCCTTTCTTCTAAAGGACTTTCATTAAAAGTGCCATAAACGGCAATTGTTTTCTCGGGCTTTAAATCGTTTTTAATCCAATCAATAATATTTTGAAAGGCTAAGGGAGTATTAGCTTTATCAACAATAATTTTGAAAGAAGCAGAACTATTAATAAACTCCCCTCTTCCAGGAATACTTTCTATGCTTTCTAAACTTTTTTTTATTTGCTCTTTATTTAAAGGAAAATCAGAAACTGCATTAATGGCAGCTAAGGCATTTAAGATGTTAAACTTGCTTGATATCTTTAATTGCAATTGCCAATCTTGATTTTGTTCTAAATCAAATGGCTTAAGACGAGCCTGGGTATTATTTTTAAACAATTCGAAATATTTACTTTCTCGAGGAAGCACAGCCAAATCCTGTGGTTTTAACATTCGGAATAATTTTAATTTTTCCTTTACATAATTGTCCATGCTGCCATGTAATTTCACGTGGTGATTATAATCAATATTTGTTAAAACAGCTACCTTAAATGGGAAACCATAAACTCGCCAATACATTAAACCAAAAGAAGAGACTTCAATTACAGCTACTTTAATCCCTTCTTTGACCATTCTCCTTAAAAGAGAATTTAAATAGAAGGGATCAGGCGTGGTTCCTGGGCCTTGGCTCATAACAGGAATTACCTCATTTTTTAAGAAATAACCCGCCGTGCTAATAAGACCTGTTGTTATTCCGCCGTCATCAAGAATTTTTTTAATCATAAAGGCAGTAGTAGTTTTACCTGTGGTACCAGTAACGCCAATGAGAAACAATTTTTTTGCAGGAAAACCATAAAAAATATTAGCTATTAAAGCTAACCCCTTGCGCAAAAAAGAGTTTTTCTTTAAGTTCTCGGGAATTATTTTCTTTAAAATTCTAAAAAGAAAATTGACTTTCATTATTCTAAAAATTCCTTAATTTTAGAAGATTGAGGATGTTCTTTTATTTTTTCTAAAGTTTTGGCTTCTATTTGTCTAATTCTTTCTCGAGTAACCCCGAATTCTTTACCTACCTCTTCTAATGTGTGATTAATGCCATCTTCTAAACCAAATCTCATTTTAATAATATCTCTTTCTCTTTGAGCAAAAGAAGGGTCTTGAAGAATGCCTCTAATTAAGTCTCGTAGTATTTGCAAACTCGCAAAATCATCAGGGCCGGGTGTTTTTTTATCAGGAACAAAATCTCCTAATTCACTGGCTTCTTCATCTTCACTGTCACCAATAGATTGATTTAAAGAATAGGTATCACGAGAAATTTGCATTAAATATAAAATTTCATCTAAACTTTTATTCATTTCTTTAGCAACTTCTTCAGGTAATGGTTCTCGTCCTAAGCTTTGGGCTAAAGTTCTTTTCGCCTTTAAATATTTAGTTATAGTTTCTACCATGTGCACTGGAATACGAATAGTTCTACCTTGGTCAGCTAAGGCTCTGGTAATAGCCTGTTTAATCCACCAAGTGGCATAAGTAGAGAATTTAAACCCTTTTTTGTAATTAAATTTGTCAACAGCTTTGGATAGACCAATATTACCTTCTTGAATGAGGTCTAAGAGGCCCATATTACTGCTGCGACCAATATAACGTTTGGCAATAGAAACCACGAGTCTTAGGTTTGCTTCAATCATTTTGCGACGTGCTTGCTCATCTCCTTGAGCTACTTTTTTTGCTAAAGCTCTTTCTTCTTCTGGCGTTAATAAATCAATTTTTCCTATTTCCCTTAAATAAGATTGAACATTGTCGCTGATTTCGTCAGTTCCAGATAATCGCAAACTATTTTCTAAATCTTTTTTAGTAATTTCAGTTTCGGGTAGTAATAAATCACCGCTTTCTACAATATCAATATTAGCTTCGGCTAAAGCATCATAAATTTTTTCTAATAATTCAATTTTGGCTTCAACATTAGGAAAATATTTTAAAATTTCATCCTGAGTAACAAAACCACGGTCTCGGCCTCTTTTAATCAATTCATTCATTAATTCTTCCTCGAGATTAGTTTTTTTTATTTTTTTAACCTTAAATTTCTTGGTTTTCTTCGCGGCTTTAATCTTGCTAATGTTTTTTTTAACTTTTTTCCTTGTTATTTTTTTATGTTTTTTTATCATGGCTTTTTAATCTAATAATTCTTTTGAAAGTTGATTAAATTGATTTAATAATTCCTTTAAATGTTGACTATTAGTTTTGTTATTTTCTTCTTTTTTAATATCGTTTTCTAAATTTTTTAATTTCATTTTTATTGCTTCTTGTTTGAGGCATTTTAATTGTTTGGTCATTTCTTCTTGTAAATCAATATTGAATTCCGTAAGTATTTCTAACTCGTAATCAGCACGTAAAGCCAATTCATTAACTTTATTAATTATTTCTTCGGATAAACCTATTTGTTTTAAATTAGAAACTGATAAATCTTCGGGTGTTTTGGCTTGTAATACTAAATTCAAAACACCAGTTATTTCTTCGGGAAAGTATTGATAATACTTTTCCACTTCAAGCTTAAACGAGGGCTCTTTGATCAAAAAAGCAATAATTCTTTCGGCCACTAAGGGATAGCGATTTTGTTCTAAGGCAACAAGACTCGAAGAATATTTATTTTCTGCTTCGTTTTCGTCAATAATAGTTACTGGCTCGGCGTTGATACGTTTAATTTCATCTTCCAGAGTTTGAATATCTATTTTAGCATATTGAGATAGTTTTTCCAGCCAAAAGGCCCGGTCTAAAGCATTGCTTAATTTTTTTACTTTGGGTAAAAAATAAGAAACAATAAGTTTTTTACCTTCGAGGTTATTAATATCTCCTAATGTTTTGGCACGGCTAAAATAAAACTCCATAATAGGCAAAGCATTCTCTATTAATTGTTGAATACGAGAAGGCTCTTTATTTTCTAAAAGATAATCCGCTAAATCTTTACCTGATGATAATTGTAGGACTTTAACTTCAAGCTCTTTGCCTAAAGCTAAACCGATGCTTCTTTCGGCTGCTTTTTCTCCAGCCTCATCCATATCAAAACCCAAAATTAAAGTATTATTATATCTTTTCAAAATAGTTAATTGATAAGCCGTTAAGCTTGTACCTGATGTAGCCACTATATTTTTTAAACCACTTTGCCAACCCATCAGAAAATCCATTTGTCCTTCAACAATTAAAGTACTATTTTGTTGATGCAAGTAAGGTTTTGTTTTATGGAGGCCGTAGAGTATTTTGCTTTTATCATAAATTAAAGTTTGAGGGCTATTAACATATTTGCCCACCGTTTCAATATCTTTAATGGTTTTTAATTTATTTTGCCCTTGAAAAATCCTGCCTGTAAATCCTACTGTCCGATTATTCAAATCCTGAAGCGGAAACATAATGCGGCTGCGGAAACGATCATAAATATCAGCTTCCTGAACCTTAATATTGGTATCAGTAATTTCTTTTTTAGAAATAGCTAAACCTGATTGTAATATTTCTTCAGGTTTGAATTTGTTATTAATTAAATATCTGATTAAACTACGCCAATCATCCGGAGCAAATCCTAATTCAAATTCATCAATTGTTTCTTTTTTTAATCCTCTTTTTTGTAAATATTCTTTGGCTTCTTTATTACTCTCTAGTTGTTGTTTGAAAAATTCTTTGGCCTGCTGATTAATTTCAATTAATTTTTGTTTTTGCGAATTAATTTCTGGGCTTTCATAAACTAATTTTACTCCGGCTTTATCGGCTAATAATTTTACTGCATCTTTAAACTCTAAATTCTCGATCTTCATAATGAAAGTAAAAATATCACCACCAGCGCCGCAACCAAAACAATGAAATATTTGTCGCGTCGGCGAAACAATAAAAGACGGCGTTTTCTCTTTATGAAAAGGGCAAAGAGCTTTATAATTAGCTCCTGCTTTTTGGAGTTTGACATACTGGCTAATTACTTCAACAATATCCAGTTTATTTTTAATTTCATCTAATTGGTTAAAAGCCATTTACTTAATACAAATTACTTTATTTTTGCCTAATTTTTTGGCGCGATACATTAATTTATCAGCTTGATTTATAAGTTCTATTAAACTTTTATCTTTTTTAGGAAAGACTAAGCCAAAACTGGCAGTAATTGAAACACGGGCTAATTTTGTGCTTTCTATTTTATGACGAAGTTTTTCCGCAAGGCGTTGCGCATTTGACTGAGAAATATTAACTAATAATATCACAAATTCTTCCCCACCCCAACGACCAATAACATCCATACTTCTTAAAGATTGTTTTAACAGTTTGGATAAGCTTTTAAGCACCTTGTCGCCAAGAGCATGCCCATAGCGATCATTAATTGCCTTAAAATTATCAAGGTCAAGAAAAATAATAGCCAAATTAGATATCTCGTAGTGACGACGTTTTTTTTGATCCCTGGTAAAAGATTTAAAATAATTATTACTAATTTCTAAAAAGCCCCGACGATTATAAAGATTAGTTAAGGGATCCAGATACACTAATTTTTTTAATCGCTCAATTTCTTTTTCTAAAAGATGAATTTTAGATTGAATAACTGCCATATTTTAGGCAAAAAAATAATAGAACCAATGATAAGCGCCGAGAAACAAGCAATAACTACCGCCCCGGCTGCTAAATCTTTAATATTTTTTACTGGTAAAGAATGATTGGGTTCTAAAAAATCTAATGTTTTCTCCCAAATAGTATTAAAAGTTTCTAAACTAAGGATCAATCCAATAATTAAAATCAAAATTAACCATTCGTAATAAGATAGACCTAAATATAATCCTAACCCAATAGTTCCCGTGGCGATGATAAGCATCAAAACAAAATTTTGCTGGGTTAAAGCGAATCTTATTCCTTGCCAAGCAAATTTAAAACTGCGAAGCCATTTTCGAAAAGAAAAAAACATTAAGAGATTATTTAAAAATGTTTTTAATAATTTGCTTGATTTCTTCGGTTTTAGGGCTGGGTTTTTCTTTTCTTATGTCTTTGCGCAAATTTTTTTGCCTTTTTTCTCTTAAGCAATCTTCGCAATAAACTGGTCGATTAGGGTCTGGCCGAAAAGGCACAATAATATGCTTACCGCAATTAGAGCAGATAGCATCCCAACCTTCTTTAATATTTTGAATTTTAGTCGATTTTTCTTTTTCCGGTGACGAAAAATCTAACATTTCCCAGCGATTTAACATTGCTTCTACCTCTTTTCGCGGTGAAGCATAGTGTTCTCGAGAATATTGAATAATTTCTTGGATAAAAGATTCTTGAGGCAAAGAATTAGGAGGAATATTGATTCCAGAAAATCCTTTACTCAAATATCCATCAATCATTAATTTGATATAGAAATTATAATTCGGCAAATTAATTATATCTTCTTGATTGAAATCGGGTAAAAAATATTTTTCTAAAAGTTCGGCATCTTCTGGGCCGGTACGAAAAGTAACTAAAGTGCCGATGTTGCCAAAAATAGCATCACGCACAGTTTCATTTAATTGAGCAATATATTGATGAGCTAAAATTAAATCTAAACGATATTTTCTTGCCTCGGCAAAAATATTAGCAAAGGATTCGGTAGAAAAGTTTTGAAATTCATCAATATAAAGATAAAAATCCTTACGTTCGGCTTCCGGAACATCAATACGGGACATAGCCGCTAATTGCATTTTAGTAATTAAAAGTGCTCCTAACAATGCAGAATTATCTTCGCCAATAAGACCTTTAGAAACATTGACTAAAAGAATTTTGCCGCTATCCATAATTTCTCTTAAATCCAAACGGGAAGTTTTCTGACCAATAATATTGCGGATCAAAGGGTTGGAAATAAATTGACCAACTTTATTTTGAATAGGCGCAATCGCCTCAATGGCAAAACGATCGTGATAACGGCTAAACTCTTTTTCCCAAAAAGATTTAACTACCGGGTCAGTTACTCGATTAACGACTGCCTGACGGAAATCATTATCAGCCAACATTCGATTTACTCCGACTAAAGTAGAGCCCGGATATTCTAATAAGGCTAGCAAAGTATTATTTAAAATATATTCCATTCGAGCAGACCAAACATCAGGCCAAATCTTTTTGAAAACAGCCATTAATCCGGCGACAACTAAATGCCTTAATTCCAAGGGTACTTCTTCAATAACATTAAAAGAAATGGGCCATTCTAAATCACTCGGATTAAAATAAACTACATCTTGAATACGTGACTCTGGAATAAAATGAATGATTCTTTCAATCAATTCTCCGTGAGGATCAATAATCCCTACACCACGACCATTAATAATATCCTGAACAGCCATATTTTCAATCATTGTTGTTTTACCCACACCAGCTTTACCAATTAAATACATATGGCGACGGCGGTCGTCAGTTTTGATTCCAAAACGCTGAAAATCATTTCTGAAATTTGTTATACCAATATAAGTTAAATCGTTCATAGATTAAATAGGTAAATTAGACGGTGCTTCGCCCTTACGAGATAAAGCTCTAATTAAAGCCGGAGCTTTAACTTTTAATACTGGAAAGTGATAAATAGAGGCTAATTCTTCTGTATTTAAAATTATTGTTTCTTGGGATTCTTCTCTTTCTTTGAATAATTGATAAAAATTCATTTTTTTGAGAAAGGTTCTCCTGTTTTTAAATAGCCAAGTTTTAATTTCTGTAGAAGCGCTATCGTTTAATTTAAAAGAATTTAAATTTTCAGTGTTAAATTGTTTAAAATAGGCAGGAATACTTAAACTAGCAGATTCATCATAAATAGAACGCGCACCAATATAAATAAATCTAATGGAAACTTCAAATCCTAATTTAGATATTTTGGCTTCAATTTGTTCTACTTTCTCTTTATCACCCGAGGAAGTAGTAATTTGTTTAGTTTTTTCTTCAGATTTACTTTCTGGCCATACCGGAACCGTATAAATAGCAGTGATAAAATTGCTGACAAAAGCCCCAAACCAATCACGCCACGTAACAATTTTCTTTTCTTCTTTACCTATAATTTTATTAATTTCTTTAGTTCCTTCTTGAATCCATTTCTTTTCTTTTTCTGAATCCAGGGGCTTTAAAATTATTTGCAAAATTAAATATTCTGAAGCTTGTAATTGGCTAGCAGCTTCAATTAAACTCGCCAAAGGATCAATTCTTTTTTCTTCCTTCGGCTCTTCAAAAAAAGGATACGTACGAATGGGATAATGATGCGGTTTAGTCAAAATTAATTCGGAGCCACATAAATCAAAATCTTTATTGGGCAAAAATGGGGGAAAGGTAGAAAAATAATCATAAACTTCTTTAATATCAACTTCTGGATATTGGGCATATAACTGCGCTTCAAATAATTTGCGGTATTCTTTAGGCAACCTAACAAAGAAAATAATTTCTTTCTTGAGCCCCATAATTTCTAAAGCAATGTTTCCTTTTTTAATGGAATGTAAGCCAGCAAAAACTTGTTCCATGGCTTTTGGGGTTTGTAAAATCTCGCGATTAATTTTAATTTCGAGCACAATCCAATCCGAAACCTCTTTTTTCTTCTTTTCAATTTTTTTTCTGTAATTACGATAATAATTAAAAAAAAGCTTACCTAGAATAATAACTATGATAAGCCACCAAAAATACAAAACAATTTTTAAAATATTTAAAATAGAGAAAGCCATTAAACCTCTAATATTTTATATTCTCCAGCTAAGGTATAGCGCTTATCTGCTAATTTTTTGAATACCTTTTTATTATGGAGATTTAAAATAATAGTATTGGTTTTGGCCAAACGTTTCTTTTGTACCTCTTTTATTATTTCATCCTGCGTCAGTGGCTTTTTGGCTTCTTTTAAGACTTCTTTGATCACGTCAACAACTTTACCTGGTTTATATCCCCAATCTTTTAAAGCATAAATGCCGCGTCCGATTAAAACAAAACGCGAATCTTTAATTAATTCATTATGAACCGTTTGCACTTCTACTTTCTTAAACCAAGAGCGCGATAAAACTAAAGGCGAAGCAATAATTTCTTTATTGGTATTTAAAGATTTAGCGATTTCTTTAAAATGCAAAGGTTGTTTTTGGTGAGACATTAAAAGATAAGCTCGATCTTTGGCTCCTGAAGGTTCAATTTTAGACCAATTTCTTAATCCGTATTCACCAAAAGGATTAATGCCCACATCTTTCATTAACTTCAAATATATTTCTACTTGTTTTTCAGTAAAATTACTAGAAATATTTTGTTTCACCCAATTGACAATATCTTTAATGGGAAAAACATTATTTTGCTTTTTGAAAAATTCTTCAATTTTTTTAGCGTTGTCTTGAATTTGTTTTTTAGAAATTTCTTTTAAACGCCAAAAAGAATAAAACCTATCGTCTTCGCTTTCCAAACAGAAATCATCGTTCAGGGTTAATAAAAACTTAATCGTACTTAAAGTACTATTATTTAATTCCAGTTCTTTTTGAATTAATATTAAGAAATCTTTTTCTTGCTCGATACCGCCTAATTTTTCTAAAATAACTTGAGCCTGACTCCAAAATGATCTTAATTCATTAATATTACCTGATTCTTTGATGGTTTTTAAAGAAGCTTCAACAATTTGCCTGACTCTTTCGCGCGTAATACCATAAGTTTTACCAATAGCATCCAGGGTTTGAGGTTTATCATTGATTAAACCATATCTTCTTTTAATAATATCCTGGTTTCTGGAGGGTAAAACTTTAATTAAGGAAAAAGCTAAAGTTTGCGGCTCTTTAAGATTTAATTTAACCATAAAAATGTGAATGAATATTTATTATATTACCAATTTAAAACTTAATTGTCAAATCAATTTTTACCCCCTCTTCTCTTTAAAATATCAATAATACCCTTTTGAGCGATATCAAGAATTTTCTTTAAATTCTCTAAAATTTTGGCTTCGCTATCAGAAAGGTATGGTTGACCATCTAAATTGGCTATTTGATTAGTCATTTCGTTCTTGATATAGACAAAAATCTGATACAGTTCTTTTTCTTCTTCAGTAAAGTCTATTTTCTTGATTTGTTCTAATTTTTTAATTTTGCGGATGCCGTATAAAATTATCAGTACTAAAAAGATAATCAAAGCAACTAAACTAATGATAATTGAAAGATAGCTAATTAATACATTACCAATTTGAATAAATAAGGGCAAGTTAACTGTAATTTTTACTATTTCTGATGGTTCACTAATCGCTCCCCTTTTATCGGTAAATTGAACCCAGACCGCATAAATACCTTTCTTAAAAGATTTACTAGAAACATAATCCCAATTGCCTTTATCATCAGTATTAATTTTTTCGGAGAAAATTTCTTTAGCTTCATTTTGAATAAATATTTCAATTGTTCCAGGGCTGGCAGCAGTTCCCTTAATGGTAATGGGTTCATTTGGCTGTATTTGTTCGGAATATTCACTAATAATTGGCGCTTTAATCGATTGAATAGTTAAAGTCTCGGTAGCAATAGTAAAATTACTGGCTTTGTCTAAGGCCCTGACTAATAATTGATAAGTACCGCCAGGTGTTATTGGTAATTGGTATTTGCCATTTTTTATTTCCTGCGGTAATACTTGAATTATTGGTTGATTATCTATTTGAATTTCATAGTGATCAATGTCTGATAAAGCATCTTTAGTTTCAAAACTTAAATATGGCTGAGGGTTGGTTTCATCTCCATTATTATTAATACTAATTTTGAATGATTCTGGTGGAGTTTTATCAATTTGCACTTTAAAATGACTGACATCGCCCCAACCCAAAGCATTTTTGGCTTGTAAATGAAAGTACCACACACCTTCTTTCAAATCTTGATATTGATAGGAAGTAATCAATTGTTCTGCTGCTTTATTAGGAACAGTGGATGATTTTTGATCTAAAGTAAAAGCTATTTTAGTGATATCTTCGGATAAACTCCAAGTAAATTTAGGATTTGTATCTTGATACCAATTATTAGGATCAGGATGAGTGGAAGACTGTATTTTTATCGCTTGAGGAGTACCAGTTTTAGAAATTGGGGTTGTGGCTTCTCCAGCACCTGGTTCTGTCGCACTAGTTGATTTAATAAGATATTGGCCATTAGTAATTGATTTTAAAATATTAGTTCCTAAACCATCATTAGCTAACACAGAACTCGAAGTAAAAGTAACATTAGCCGTTCCTCTAGATTTAGCTTTAAAAGAAATAGATAAAATACGGCCACTGGAGCCTTGATAGCCCGGATTTAAAACAATGCCTTCTAAAGTAATCGTACCATTATTATTAGAAAAAGAAGGTTCTTGCACCCAATTAGTAATAATAGAACTTGTTTTGGATAAAGATACTACTTGTAATAAATCACTGGGAAAACTAATACTAGCACTAACCGCATTCATAGCTTGGTCAGTGCTAGCAACATAAATCGTTACAGTAAATGTTTGGCCAACACTATAAGACCCACTGGAAGGTGATAAAGATAAAGTTGCTGCATCAACTGTATTAAAAATGGAAAATACAAAAATCAAAATGCAAAATGACAAAGCAAAGTGTAAAATTGATCTTTTGGACATTAGAAATTAAAAATTATAAAATTAAAAATTAAAAATTTTAATTCACGTTAATGCGGAAATCTATATTTTCTAAAATATTTAAATGTTAAAGTAAAAATAATCAATACTACAATTATTATACCCCAAACAAGATAATTTTGGTACCATTTTACTTCAGCCAAAGGATTCAAAAGGGCTTTTCTCTCATTACCTGCTTTATCAAAGGCAATAATTTGTAAAGGTTTTTTGATATCCTCTTGAGTTAAAGGATAAGGGCTAGTAATATTTGTGATGTTTTGGCTGACTTTTAATTTACCCCAAAAATTTCTTTCTAAGATATTTAAATCATAGTGATCAATTCCTGATTGCTTATCCTGGGTATTAAAAGCCACAAAATATTGATTATTGGTTTGAATAATTTCTGGAGTAAATTCTTCTGGTGGAATTTTATCTGATTCCTTAGATAATTCCAATTCATTTAGAGGATTAAAAATAACTTCTTGAGGATTGATATTAATATCTAAAAATTTAAAGATTAAATTGGTTTTTAATTCCTGACCAGCGTCAACTAAAATACGAGAATCATTAGCTACTTGAATTGTAGTTTTAGGATTATTTGTTTTTAAAACCTGGAAAGCAATCGTACCTAATAAATTACTTTCCCCAGGATCGCCAGGTAAACGCCCCGTATAACCACCGGGAATAATGCCAGAAAAAGAAACAAAACCATTATTTTCGTCAATCTTCGGCTGGTCAACAAAAGTTAAAATAGAATTACCAGTTAAAAATTCAACTGCTTTTAAATCTTGGGGGTTATATTTTATTTTCCCTTCGATGGCCGTTACATTTTCTCCGGGAGTAACATTAAGACGTATCTCTGCTTTGAAAATTTCATTAGGAGAATATTTATCTTGAGAAGATTTTAAATACACTTCAGCCGCATTGGTTGAACAAGAAAATACGAATAAAGAAATCAAAATAATAAAGAATAATTTAGAAGTTTTCATATTCTGTATTATATCATTAGTCAATTTTGTTATCAATGTTAAAATTATTTTACCCCGTCCAATAATAAGCCATAATGGAGAAATCTACTAAATCAATCTTAGCATCACCATTAAGACGTTCAGCTTCAATAGTTTTAAAATCAATGCTTAAGGCTCTCTTGTACCAATAAGCAGCAATAGAAAAATCAACCAGATTAACTCGGCCATCACAGTTTAAATCGGCTTTAGAACATTTGGTAGTAATTGGTCTTAAAACTGTTTTCGTGCCCACTTTAAAACTAACTGTTTTGGATAAAGAACTGATATCATTCTCTAAAGTAGCGCGTGATTTAGTTAAATGGTCACCCATTGCTACCTCCACGGTATCTAAATTATATAAATAGGCACCAGCATTATCAGCCTTGGTTTTACCATAAAGCTCTTCTTCCGAACTAATAATAACAATAATTTCAGAATTAGGAGCTGATTGGCCAAAGATTTTAACTACTTCGCCTTTTTTTACTTCAATTTTATCAGTATCAATAGTTGGCGCAATAAAAATTTTTTGGATATTAGTAGTTACACCATCGGTTACACTCACAGGAAATGTTAGCAAAGCGGAACGATTACCTTCTTGATCTTCGCTATAAACAGAAAAAATATAACTACCAGTATTAATATTGGATAAAGTAATAAAAAAATTAGCATTACTATCAGCAATGGTTGTGGCTACTACTTGGGCATCTTTTAATAAAGTAACCGTGCTTTTGGGATAGGCCTTACCACTAAAAGTAACTTGCCTTTCTGAGGGAACAAAACCGCCGCCACCGCCGCCACCTCCTCCACCGCCTAAGGTAGTAGAGGTTGTAGATGGAGGAGAAGTTGTAGTCGTTGTTGGCTCTATTTTACAATTATGATCACAGCCATCACCATCATTAGTATTGCCATCATCACATTCTTCTAAACATTCTTTTGTACCATCGCCGCAAACACTGGTACAAACATAGACTGATGTAGTGGCATTATCAGCTTTTGCTTGAGGAATTAATTGAAAATAATTAAAAAAAGAAAAATTTCTACCAATAAAAATGGCTAAAAAGAAAATGAGAAAAAATAAAAGATAACGCTTCATTTAAAACCATTTATTTCTTAGTAATTTTCGTAATTAATTTGAAAATACCGAAACCCAATAATCCCAAAACAATTAAAACAGGAGTTAGAATAATAAGCTTTTCTCCTAGAGGTAAATCAAAAATAGTAGCACCTTGATAGCCCGGAATAGTGCCATGAGGAACAATACTTAAATGCAAATCGCCTTCTCCGCCTGGAGCAATTTCTTGATTTTTATAAATTTTGTAATGCACGTAATAACTGCCAGGCTTCAAATCAGTCAAAAAAGTAATTAAAACACCGCCAGTTTCAAATGGTTTTACTGAGGTCATTTTGTTGGCTTCAAGAGTCTTTAAAACATTAATTTTGTTTTCATCATAAATATCAAGCAAAACTTTGGTAGGATGGCATTTAATGTTGCCTAAATTTTCTAATTGTAATTCTGCTTTAATTTTTGTAGGAAAATGGAAAATCCATTTAGTAAAACCTTCTTCAGTATCAAACATTTTCATTCCCCTAATCAAAAAATCAAAAATTTTAGCTTTGGTAACATTTAAATTAACATCAATATAAGCACCTAAGGCAATACTTACAGAACCTTTTTGTAAGGCTTCTAAAGAAGAAGTTTTAATTCTAATTCCTCCTTTATAATTTCCGTAAGGAGCATCTTTAGGTATTTTCACCGTGACAACAATTGGTATTTTTTTCTCTCCTTTGGGTAAAATAAATTCCTTACCCCGATTGATGGTAATCCAATCATTGGCTCCGGGAACATCAATAGTAATTTCTGCTTTTAAGTCTTCAGTCGGATCTCCTCTAGTAATCGTAATTATTTTTTCATAAACAGAACCACGAAATAAATTATCGTTTTTGACATAAGGAGGAGAAATACCAAAACCAGCTAGTGCT
>JAAZNP010000013.1 GCA_012798235.1 Parcubacteria group bacterium | reverse complement strand
TCCATTTATATTTTTTATCTACGAGGTCCTTTCAACAGGATATTACCTGTTGAAAGGAAAAATTTTGTAAATAATACCGGCGAGGATTATCCCGCCGGTTTTTTATTATATTTCGCTATGATACTTTCTGTGTATTTCTTTTAGTTTTTTATTAGTAATATGAGTATAAATTTGAGTGGTAGCAATATTCTTATGGCCTAAAAATTCTTGTACCACCCTTAAATCAACTCCTTGCATTAATAAATCAGTGGCAAAACTATGTCTCAAAGTGTGCGGACTAGCCGGTATTGAAATCCCTGCTTTATTAACATATTTTTTTACAATATTTTCTATGGAACGAGTAGTTAAACGATTCTCTTTTGATTTAGGTCCTTTAAAATTTATAAATAACGCTTCTTTATCATCAGTGCGTTTGTCTAAATAATCTTTAATTGTTTTTAAAGTACGAGGAGATAAATAAACTGGTCTAATACGATTTCCTTTACCAATAATATTAATTTCTAAATCTTCATCTAAATTGTTTAATTTAATTTGATTACGATTTAAACTAACTAATTCCGCCACTCTTAATCCAGTAGAAAATAGAGTTTCTAAAATAGCTTTATCTCTTAATCCGCTAATATTTCTTGTATCGGGTGCGTTTAATAAATCTTTTATTTGTTCAAGGCTTAAGAATTTTATATTTTTTTCTTTTTTTTCAAGAAATAGTTTTATTTTTTCCGCGGGTAAGGCTAAAATATCGCGATCAGCAAAATAATTTAATAGATTTCTTAAGGCAATTAAATAATAATTGATTGAGGTTCTTTTTAACGGCTCACGGGTGTTTTTATTATAAACTTTGGATAAATATACCCGATATTCGTAAATATGGTCAGCGGTTAATTCGTGTGGCAGTAGGGAAGTATAGTGATTTTCTTTAAGCCAATTAGTGAATTTATTAATAAAACGAGAATAGGTTATCTGACTATTGTGACTTAATCCCTTTTCCACATCTAGATATTCCATAAATTGCGGAATAAAGTCTAAAATAGGTTTTGAGGCTTTTTTCATAGGTTTGTTAGGGGAGAGGCAGGATTAATGATTTAATCTAGATGATACTTCGCTAAAGCTACCTTATGCGAAGTATCCTATCTTTATTATACAGGCCTCAAATGGTCTGTCAAGTATTACTCCCCTAATAAAAAAGGTCGGGGTTTCCCGACCTAATTATTTAATCATATATCATATTTTTTATTCATTATCTCAAAATATTCTTTTAATTTATTCTCCATCTCTTTCTCCTGTTTAAAACTTAACTGAATCTTGTATAGGTCAAAAATAATATCCTTAATAATTTTTGGCATATCATTTTGGATTTCATCTTGTTTGGCCAGTAATTTATCTAATGTATTTAAAGTTTCACTTAATTTTTCTTCTAATTCTTCAATTTCTGCATTTTCCATTCTAATCACCTCCTTGCTATTCTATTACTTCATGATGCTGTCTGCAACGTGCTTCGTACTTTTCTTCCGCTCCAATAAGAATAGTTGGATCACTATAATGAGCAGGTTTGCCATTAATAATACGTTGTGTCATTGTTGCATCATCACCGCAAATTACACAAATAGCGTGCAATTTTAACACTTCATCAGCCATTGCCATCAATTCTGGCATCGGTCCAAAAGGTTCGCCTCTAAAATCCATATCCAGACCAGCAACAATAACTATTTTATCTTGTTTTATTAAATCTCTAATAATCTTTATTACTTCAGTATCAAAGAATTGCCCCTCGTCAATTCCAATCACTTTGACATCTTTTTTTAACTTTTCTAGTATTTCTCGAGAGCAAGAAACAGGAATTGCTTCAATTTTACCCCCATTATGAGAAACAACTTCAACAATAGAAAATCTATTATCAATAGCAGGT